>NZ_JALCZC010000209.1:0-2496 GCF_022690805.1 Anaeromyxobacter sp. SG66 | reverse complement strand
CCCCACCACCCCCGCCGCGGTGCGCGGCGCCGCGCGCGCCGCGGGCCGCCTGAGCCGGAACGCCGAGGCGGTGGCGCGCTACCGGACGCTGCTCGCGCTCCGCCTCGACGACGCGGAGGCGCGCGGGGCGCTCGCGCACCTCCTCGTCGAGCAGGGCGACGTGGCCGGTGCGGCGGCGCTCCTCGCGGAGGGGCAGCGGCTCGATCCGGCGGACGGCGAGCTGCGGCTTCGGCTCGCCGACCTGCTCGCCGCGAACGGCCGCGCCGAGGAGGCCGATACGGTCTACGCCACCGCGCTGCGCGTTGCGCCGGACGACGCCGACGCGCTCGAGCGCCGCGGGCGCTCGAGGCTCGCGGTGGGCCGCACCCGCGACGCGCTCGCCGACCTCCACGCCGCCCTCGAGCTCCGCCCGCAGTCGCCCGAGCTGAAGGAGCTCGTGCGCAGCCTCGAGCCCGCCCGCGAGCGGTTCGAGACGCCCTACCTGCTCGACGCGCGCGCGCTCGCCGCGAAGGCGCCCGCGCCCGCCGCCGACGACGACGCCGTCGTGCTCGGCGAGCTCAAGGTCACGCGCGTCTTCCCCTCCGGGCTCTCGGCGACCTACTACCAGCGGGTGGTGAAGATCGTGAACGCCCGCGGGGCGGAGGCGTTCCGGCGCCACGTCATCGGCTGGACCCCGGACCGGCAGGACGCGCGCGTCGAGCGGGTCCGCATCGTGAAGCCCGACGGCGCGACCATCGAGACGCACGAGGCGGAGGAGCGGAGCGCGAGCGAGCCCTGGTACCGGCTCTACTACGACACCCGCACGCGCACCCTGTCGTTCCCGGCGCTCTCCGCCGGGGACGTGCTCGAGGTGGCCTGGCGCATCGAGGACACCGCCGGCGAGAACCTGCTCTCCGACTACTTCGGCGACGTGACGTTCCTCGACGACACCACCCGCAAGGCGCGGGTGGACTACGTGCTCCTCGTCCCCGAGGCGCGGCCGATCTTCTCGAACGCCCCCGAGGGCGTGCGCCACGACACGCGGAAGCTGCCGGGCGGGCTCGTGGAGCACCGCTTCGGCGCGCGCGACCTCGCGCCCATCCGGCCCGAGCCCGGCATGCCGGGCTGGAGCGAGGTCGCCCGCTACGTGCACGTCTCCACCTACGGCGACTGGGACCAGGTGGCGCGCTTCTACTGGGGGCTCGTGAGGGATCAGCTCCGGCCCACGGGCGAGCTCCGCGCCACCGCCGCGCGCATCGTCGAGGCCGCGCTCGGCGCGGGGGGCGCGCGCCTCACGGCCGCCAGCGCGCAGGCAGGCCTGCCGCCGGCCGTCGCCCCGCCGCGGAACGGCTGGACCCTCGAGCAGAAGCGCGCCATCGTCCGGGGCGTCTACGACTTCGTGGTGTCGCAGACCCGTTACGTCGGCCTCGAGTTCGGGATCCACGGCTACAAGCCCTACCGGGTGGACCAGGTGCTCCAGCGGCGCTTCGGCGACTGCAAGGACAAGGCGAGCCTCGTCCACGCGCTCCTCGCCGCCGCGGGGATCGACTCGCGCCTCGTGCTCCTGCGCATGCGCCGCCTCGGGCGGATGCCCGAGACGCCCGCGTCGCTCGCGGTGTTCAACCACGCCATCGCCTACGTGCCCGACCTCGACCTGTGGCTCGACGGCACCGCGTCCTACTCGGGCTCGGGCGATCTGCCCGGCGAGGACCGCGGCGCGACGGTGCTCGTCGTGAACCCCGGCGCGAAGGCGACCTTCGGCACGATCCCGGAGGCGCGCCCCGAGGACAACCGCGTCGAGAGCCGGTTCGACGTGACGCTCGCGAGGGACGGCCGGGCGGCGGTGCGCGGCAGCTCGCACGTCCGCGGCGCGCAGGCGCCGCAGTACCGCCGCGCCTACCTCGCCGAGCACGACCGGCGCGCCCAGCTCGAGCGCGCCTTCGGCCGCACCTTCCCGGGCGCGGAGGTGACGAGCCTCGACGTCTCGGACCTCACGCGCATCGAGGAGGAGGTGGCGATGGACTTCACCCTCGACGTGCCGCGCTACGCGCTGGCGGACGGGGGCGGCCTGCGCTTCACCCCCTTCGGCGACGCCGCGGGCTACGCGGAGTCCTACGCCGCCCTCTCCGCGCGCAGGTACGACCTCGTGGTCGGCGATCCGGCCGTGACCCGCTTCACCTACCGTTACGTTTTCCCGAAGGGCTGGACGGTCGTGGAGGTGCCGGAGGCGGCCTCCGGCGAGACGCCGCACGGCGCCTTCGAGGTGCGCTACCGCCGCGAGGCGGACGCGCTCGTCGCCGAGGGGCACGTCACGTTCAAGACGGCGCGCGTTGCGGCGGCGGAGTACCCCGCCTTCCGCGAGCTCGCGGCGAGGATCGACCGCGCCTTCGCGCGGAAGGTCCGGATCGCCCCGGCCGTGGCCGGGGAGGGCTCCCGATGACGACCGTCCGTTCGCCCCGCGCCGCCGGCCCGCTGGCCGCCGCGCTCCTCGCCGCCGCGCTCGGCTGCGCCGGCCCG
>NZ_JALCZC010000208.1:0-2696 GCF_022690805.1 Anaeromyxobacter sp. SG66 | reverse complement strand
CGCCCCGCCCCGAGCTCGCGGCGCGCGGCGGCCGCGTGGCGCTGCGCGTCATCGCGAGCGCCGGCCCGGCGGCCGTGACGCGCGCCGGCGCCGCGCCGCGTCGCGCCGACGTCTCCTACGCCGAGCTCGACCGCGCCGCGCGCGCCCACGCGGCCCGCCTGCTCCAGGACGGCGTCCGCGCAGGCGAGCGCGTCGCGCTCTGGGCGACGCCCGAGCTCGCGACGATCGCCGCCGTCATCGGCGACGCGCTCGCCGGGGTGGCGACGGTGCCGCTCAACCCGGCGCTCGGCGAGGGCGAGCTCGGCCACGTGCTCGCCGACGCCGCGCCGCGTCTCGTCCTCGCGGCCGACCCCGCCTCCTTCCGGGCGCGCACGCCGGACGTCCGGGGGATCACGCTCGACGGCCCGGGCGCCTCGCCGCCGGCGCCCCGCCCGGACGACCCGCTCCTCGTGCTCTACACGTCGGGCACCACCGGCAAGCCGAAGGGCGCGATCATCACGCACCGGAACGCCGCGTTCGACCTCGACGCGCTCGTGTCGGCGTGGGGGTGGACGGATCGCGACGCGCTCGTGCACGCGCTGCCGCTCTTCCACGTGCACGGCCTCGTCCTCGGCGTGCTCGGGTCCCTGCGCGTCGGGGCGTCGATCCTGCTCCTCCCCCGCTTCACGCCGGAGGGGGTGTGCGCGGCGATGGAGGGCGGCGGCACGATGCTCTTCGCCGTGCCCACGATGTACCACCGGCTCGCCGAGCACTGCGAGGCGAGGCCAGACGAGGCGCGGCGGCTCGGGTGCGCGCGGCTCCTCGTCTCGGGGTCCGCGGCGCTGCCCGTCCGCGAGAACGACCGCCTGTTCCGGCTGTTCGGGCAGCGCGTCGTCGAGCGCTACGGCCTCACCGAGACGCTCATCCTCACCGCCGCGCGCCACGACGGCCCGCGCACGCCGGGCGCGGTCGGGCCGCCGCTGCCCGGGGTCACCCTCCGCCTCGTGGACGACGCGCGGCGCCCGCTCGAGCCGGGCCCCGACGTCCTCGGCGAGGTGGCGGTGAAGGGCCCGACGGTGTTCGCGGGCTACCTCAACCGGCCGGACGCGACGGCCGCGGCGATGGACGCGGACGGCTTCTTCTACACGGGAGACATCGCGTCGATCGGGCCGGGCGGCGAGGTGCGCATCGTCGGCCGCCGCGCCACCGACCTCATCAAGACCGGCGGCTACAAGGTCGGCGCCGGGGAGGTGGAGGCGGCGCTGCTCGAGCACCCCGCGGTGCGGGAGGCGGCCGTGATCGGCGTCGCCGACGAGGATCTCGGCGAGCGGATCGTGGCGTTCGTGGTCCCCGCCCCGGGCGCGGCCCCGCGCCCGGAGGAGCTCGCCGAGCACGTCGCCCGGCTCCTCTCGCCCCACAAGCGCCCGCGCGCGGTGCGGCTCGTCGAGAGCCTGCCGCGGAACGCCATGGGGAAGGTGCTGAAGAAGGAGCTCGCGGCGCTCGGCTGAGCGCGGCGCCTACGGCGCGCGACGGCGGCTCACTCCCAGATCAGGTACAGCGTGCGGTGCTTGCCGATGAGGTCCGCGAGCCCGGCGATCGGGTTCGAGTGCCCGGCGACGAGGTCGGGCGCGATCTCGGCCGCCCGGCGCGCGATCTTCTCCGGGTCCTTCGGCTGCCGCTGGAACCGCCCGGCGACGTAGTCCGCCCCGATCTCGTACAGCTCGAACGCCTCGTCCCGCTCCAGGGTGGAGAGCCACGCCACGATCTGCTCGCTCGTCACCCCGCGCTTCGGGCCTGCCGTGCCGATGCGGCGGATCACGACGTTCGGGTCGGCCGTCGCGAGGAGGCCCACGAGGTCCTTCTCGCCAGCGAGGCCGAAGCTGCGCTCGTAGCGGAACAGGTAGACCCCGGCCTTGCGGAACGTCGTGTGGCTGCCCGCGAGCAGCCGCTCCGCGGTGCGGGTGTCGACCGCGAAGGCACGGCCCTCGGAGAGCGGGATCGGCTTGACCTCGCTGTCGATCTGGCCGCCCTTCACGCCCGCGGCGTCCTCGACGAGCTTCACGGCGGCCGCGAAGCTCTTCGGGGCGGGGAGCACGATGGGCTGGGCCTCGGCGGCCGGCGCCTCGGGAGCGGCCGCGACCGCCGCGGCCGTCGACGGCTCCGCGCGGACGCCGAGCGGGCCCATCGCGAGGAGCGTGGCGGCCGCGAGGAACCGGCGGGCGAAGACGTTCGTGCGAGCACGATCGAGGCGGCGGGACGGTTGCGTCATGGAGGCTCCCTTTTGCCGCACGCGAACGGCCGTGCGGCAGAGAGCCGCAATCTACACGCCCCTATCGGCATGATCGACTTTGCGTCCCCCGCGCACCGGCCCCCACAGCGGAGCTGGGCCGCCCGGACGGGCCGGGCGGTCCAGACCTACCCGCTATCGCCCGCGCCAGCCGGGAGGCGGCTCGGCGTAGCCGCGCTCGCGGAACGGCTCGGCGGTCTCGCGCAGCCAGGCCTCGCGCCGCGCCGCCCAGCGGCCGTCCACGTCGATCCCGAGCGCCGCGAGCCCCTCGCGATCGTCGTAGCGGAGGGCGAGCACCGCCTCGGGCTTCGCGCTCGCGCGCTCGAAGCGGACCGTGCGCACGTGGGAGGCGTGCTCCTCCGCGAACTCCGTGCCGAGCCCCGGCCGCGCCGTCGCGCGCGCACCGGGGGACGGCTCCGGCGCGAGCGCT
>NZ_JALCZC010000207.1:0-2780 GCF_022690805.1 Anaeromyxobacter sp. SG66 | reverse complement strand
AGGGATGGGCGCGGGCTCCGGCTCGCGCGGCGGCGCCGGCTCCGGCTCGCGCGGCGGCGCCGGCTCCGGGGTGGGGGCGGGCGGCTCCGGCGCGGGAGGCGGCGCGGCGTCGATCACCTCCACTCGGAGGTCCTCGCCGGGCGCGGGCAGGGGCGGCAGCCGGGAGAGCGCACCGAGCGCCGCGAGGTGGAGCGCGGCGGAGACGGCGTAGGCGAGGTGGGGCTCGAGGCGCCCCATCCGTCACCGCTCCCGCTCGACGTGGATGGCGAACCGCGTGACGCCGCCGTCGCGCACGAGGTCGATCGCGCGCACCACCGCGCCGTGCAGCGCGCCCTTGTCCGCCGAGATGATGGCGCGCGTGCCCGCGTCCTTGCGGACCGCCTCGCGCGTCCGCGCGACGACCTCCTGATCGTTCCGCTCGACCCCGTCCAGGAAGACCTTGCCGTCGCGCGTCAGCACGACGGTCAGGACGGTGCCGGTCGTCTCGCCGCCGTGGGCGGCCCGCGGCAGCTCGACCTCGATCGCCGCGCGGACGATGTACGTCGCCGTCACCATGAAGATGATGAGCAGGACGAGCACGACGTCGACGAGCGGCGTGACGTTGATGCCGCTGATGAGGTCGTCCTCGTCCTCGCCGCCGGAGAATCCGGCCATCGGTCACGCCTCCCTGACGGGGCGCGCCTCGAGGTGCGCGACCGCCGCGTGCCCGAGCGCCGTCGCGCGCTGCGCCGTGCGGCGGAGCCCGCGCTGGAACAGGTTGTAGGCGACCACCGCGGGGAGCGCCACGAACAGCCCGACCGCGGTGGCGACGAGCGCCTCGCTGATCCCTGCCATCACGGTGCCCGCGCCGGCCGCCCCCGGGTTGCGCGAGAGATCGACGAACGCCCGGATGATGCCGAGCACGGTGCCGAACAGGCCGATGAAGGGGGCGTTGTTGCCGAGGGTGCCGAGGAAGGCGAGCCGCCGCTCGTACTCGATGCGGGCCCGCTCGATCGTCCCCGACACGACCTCGCGGACGGCCTCGGGCCCCTTCGCGGCGTGCGTCACCGCGGCGCGCACCACGTCCGCCTCCATCCCGCGGCGTCCCGCCACGGCGGCGGCGGCGCCCGCGAGGTCCCCATCGAGGAGGCGCGCCTGCAGCGCGTCCACGTCGATCGCCCGGCGGGAGAGGAAGAAGGCGAGGCGCTCGATCATGATCCCGACCGAAGCGATCGAGAGGCCGATGAGGAGCCACAGCACCCACTCGGCGCCGAGGTTCGTGAACGCGAGGAGCTTCGTCTGGAGCATGGCTTCCCCTCTCTAAAACACCTGCGGGACGTAACGATCCGCACGTCGCGAAGTCAAGGCACGCAGGCGCGCGGGCGCGGCGCGCTCCGATCACCTTTCGTGAACCCATACGCGCCGCTTCACGGACCGCGAGACGATCTCTCGGACGATCGCGCCGCGCCTCCGCGCGTCGCGCGGGTGAAATTCGCGAGACGCTTGCTTGACGTGTGTGATCTCGGCGCGCTAACCTCCGCGCAACTTGTCCATTCTTGAATGTCCAGCGACAAGCGACATCGGATGGACGTTCCGAGGAGGGAACACGATGCCTGCGAAGAAGACGACGAAGAAGCCCGCCGCGAAGAAGACGACGACGAAGAAGAAGGCGGCGAAGAAGACCGCCAAGAAGTAGCGACGGCGCGCTTCATCGCGCAGCGCCGCGGCCGCCTCCGGGCGGCCGCTGCTTTTTTGGGGCCTTCGTCGTTAGGATCCGCGGCATGTCGCTTCACGCCGGAGAGATCGACGCGGTGGTCCGCGAGCTCGCCCCGCTCGCCGGAGCGCGCGTCGACGCGGTGCGGGTCCACGCCGAGCGGGCGCTGACCCTCGAGCTGTACGGCCGCTCCGGCCCTGCGCTGCTCCTCCTCTCCGCCGAGCCGGACGTCACGCGCCTCCACGCCGTGCGCGCACGCCCGCCGCAGCCGCCCTCGCCGTTCCCCTTCCAGGCCGTCCTGCGCCGCGAGATCGAGGGCGCGCGCCTCGTCGGCATCGAGTCCTTGCCGGGCGATCGCGTGGTGGCCCTCGCTTTCGAGACGCCTCGCGGCGCGCTCCGCCTCGTCGGCGAGCTGACCGGGCGGCACGGGAACCTCTTCCTGCTCGGCGCCGACGGGATCATCCAGGCGAGCGCGGGGAGAAACCTCTCCCAGCGGCGCAAGCTCGTCCCGGGCGAGCCTTACGAGCCTCCCGCGAACCCGCCCGCCCGCCCGGAGCGGCCGCGCTTCACGCCCGACCCCGCCTCGCCGTTCCCGCTCTCGGCAGCGATCGAGGCGCACTACGCCACCCTCGAGCAGGACCGGATCGTCGCCGAGGCCCGCCGCCGGCTGCGCGAGCCGGTCCGCGCCGGGGTCGCCCGCGCAGGGCGCGCCCTCGCGAAGCTCGCGGAGGAGGCGGCGCGCGTCCCCGCCGCGGAGGCGGACCGGCGGATGGCGGACCTCCTGAAGCCGAACCTGCGCGCGGTGAAGCGGGGCGCGCGGGAGGTGACCGTCACCGAGTGGACGGAGGAGGGGCCGCGCGAGGTCCAGGTGGCGCTCGACCCGGCGCTCACGCCGCAGGCCAACCTGGAGCGGTACTACCGTCGCTACCGCCGGATCGTGGAGAGCGCCGCGCGGGTGGCGGCGCGCACGGCCGAGGTGCGCGGCCGCGAGGCGGCGCTCCGCGCGCTCCTCGGCGAGATCGACGGGGCGCCGCTCGAGGAGCTTTCGCGCCTCGAGCGCGAGGCGCGCCGGCTGGGGGCGGGCCCG
>NZ_JALCZC010000206.1:0-2804 GCF_022690805.1 Anaeromyxobacter sp. SG66 | reverse complement strand
CCGCCGCGCCGCCCCCGGCGGCGGTCACCCCCGCGCCGGCCGAGTCGATCGCGGGCGACGCCGCGCCGGCGGCTCGCGCCGACCCGTGCGACGGGGTCGCGTCGCTCCCGGAGGACGACGGCTGCGCCGGCGCGCCGCTCTGCTCGCCGCGGCAGCGCGCGAAGCTCGCCTGCGATCTCCGCGACGCGATGGAGAAGCGGTACGTGTTCTTCCCGGTGAAGGGGCGCCTCCTCGCCCACGGCGGCACGCCGTCGTTCGACTCGCGCGCGCACCTCGACGCCTGCGTCGCGGAGGAGCGGGCGATCGCCAAGGAAGACGATCCGCTGCGGTTCTACGATCGGATGCGCCGCTGCACCGCCGCGTTCGAGGACGGCCACCTGCTGTTCGGGGCGCCGGTGCGCCTGCCCCAGGTCGCGCTCGGGTTCGGCCTGCGGCTCGCGGACGGCGGCAAGATCGTCATCGCCAACCGCGAGAAGAAGCTCGTCTCGTACCTCGCGAAGGTCTCGGGGCTGCGGGGCGTCGAGCAGGTCCTCGCGGCCGGCAACGAGGTGATGGAGATCGACGGCCGCCCGGCGGCGGAGGTCGTGGAGGAGCTCGCCCGCTTCGTGCCGGCGAGCTCGCGCGGCGCCCGGCTCGAGCGCGCCGTGGACGCGGTGACGCGCCGCGACTTCGCCTACCCCCAGCGGCGCACCGCGACGCTGGCGGTGTCGGTGAAGGGCGTCCGGCGCGTGGTCGAGCTGCCCTGGTGGATCTCCCCCGACGCCGCCGGCCACGTGATGGCGAGCCGCTACGTGCGCCGCACCGGGATCGTCACGAGCGACCTCCTCGCCTGGCGCTACGACCAGGGGAAGGACACCTGGGACCGGGATCCGAACGCCGCGCAGGGGTACCTGCGCACGGACCCCATCCTGGCGCCGCGCGACGCGAGGGGGCTCACCGAGGAGCTCGACGAGGGCGACCGCGTCGCGGTGCGGGTGGGCGAGGTGGTGCGCCGCCGCGTTCGCGCCTTCTGCTACGTGCAGATCCTCTCGTTCCTCAGCGAGACCCTGCACGCCGCGGGGGACGAGCCGCGCCCGTTCGGCGCGGTCCTCGAGGGTTTCGTCGGAGAGTGCAAGGACAAGGGGCTCGATCTCGTCGTGGACCTGCGCCAGAACACCGGCGGCTACATCGCCCACTCGAGCACCGTGGCCGCGATGCTGTCCGAGCCCGGGGAGGCCTACCCCGGCGGCGCGCTCGTCCTGCGCGCGACCACGCAGAATCAGCTCGTCTACCAGCAGCGGATGCCGCCGCCGAGCGCCGCGCCCGCCCGCGCCGCGGACGACGCGTTCGAGCCGCGCAAGATCGTCGAGGCGATCGGGCTCGCGCAGCGCGAGCGGCGCGACTACACGCCGGCCTTCCTCGAGGGCCCGGTGCGCGCGAGCGACGCGGTGGGAGGCTACGAGGGCAGGGTGGTGGTGCTCACGAGCCCGAGCTGCATGAGCGCCTGCGACCGGCTCGCCGGGATGCTGCGCGCCTCGCGCCGCGCCGTGCTCCTCGGCGGCCCGACGGAGGGCGCCGGCGGCAGCCAGCAGGAGGCGAAGAACCTCGGCGCCCGCTGGACGGATCCCGACGGGCTCCTCTCGCTCTCCATCCCGAACGCCGCGATGGGCGTGCAGCCCCTCGAGCCGGGCGCGCCGCTCGCCGCCCACGCGGAGCGCTCCGCGGAGGAGTTCTTCGCGGCGCTCGCCTTCGAGAACCGCCCCGTGCAGCCCGACGTGCCGTACGCGACCACGGTCGAGGACATCACCGGCCACAACCGCGGCTGGCTCGAGCAGGTGGAGGCCGTCCTCTTCGAGGGGCGCGCCGTGCACGAGGGCATCGCGGGGTTCTGAAGGCGCCCGTCCGCCCCCGGTGAGCCACCGCTTCCGGGGGTTCGGGGCGCTTTCCGGGAGCTCGCCGGAACCGCTCGCCGCGTCCCCGGCTCCGACTCGCACGGAGGAGCCAGAGAGACCGCATGAGCTTCGACATCCCCGGACTGTTCGCCGCCGGCGTCCTCACCTTCCTGTCGCCGTGCGTGCTCCCCCTCGTGCCCATCTACCTCGGGCTCCTCGGCGGCGCGTCGGTGGCCGACGTCCGCGCCGGCGGCGCGCGCGGGCGGCTCGTGGCGACGGCGTTCGCGTTCGCGGCGGGGCTCGCGAGCGTGTTCGTGGCGCTCGGGCTCGGGGCGAGCGCGGCGGCGGCGCTGCTCGCCGCGCACCGCGAGGTGCTGCTCCGGGTCGCGGGGATCGTCGTCGTCCTGTTCGGCCTCAAGTTCCTCGGGGTCCTGCGGCTGCCGGGGCTCGATCGCGAGCGGCGGCCCTGGCTCGCGCGCGCGGCGCCAGGGGGATCCCTCCTCGCGTCGTTCGCCTTCGGCGGCGCGTTCGCGCTCGGCTGGACGCCGTGCATCGGCCCGGTGCTCGGCTCCGTGCTCACCTACACCGCGAGCTCGGGCGCGAGCCCGGCGCGCGGCGCGCTCTACCTCGGCACCTACGCGGCCGGCCTGGTCGCGCCGCTCCTCTTCGCCGCCGCCTTCGCGCCGCGCGCGCTCCGGCTCCTCGACCGCGTGAAGCCGCACCTGCGCAAGGTCGAGCTCGCGACCGGCGCGCTCCTCGTCGCCGTGGGCGCGCTCCTCGCCACCGACCGGCTCATGATCCTCATGCCGCCTGCCGGTGGCGCCGCGCAGGCGGCGGGGGCGGTCGCTGCGTCCGCACCCGCCGCCGGGAGCGTCGCCGCGGGGGATGCGGCGAGCTGCGACGCGAGCGCGCCCGCCGCGGCGTGCGACCTCC
>NZ_JALCZC010000205.1:0-3056 GCF_022690805.1 Anaeromyxobacter sp. SG66 | reverse complement strand
GGCGGCCGGCGGGGGGGGTCCCGGGACGGCCGCCGCGGGGCGGGCCTCACCGCGCGAGCGCGGGCGTGGCCTCGCGAGCGGTGCCAGCGCGCCCGGCGCGCGCGCGTCCCCTGGCCCGAAGGCCGAGCAGCGAGACGGCGTGCAGGAGCACGAACAGCGGCACGCCGAACGTGGGGACGAGGGAGAGGGGGAGCTCCGCCATGGCGGCCGACGAGGGGCCGCTCGTGAAGACCTGGATCGAGCTCGGGGCGGAGAGCGCGCCCGCGCCGACCGCCACCACGAGGTCGAGGAGCCCGGCGACGTTCCAGGCGACCGCGAGGCGCGGCGCGTGGCGCCTGCCCGTCGCGAGCGCGTACGCGACGAGGGGCGCGGCGGCGCCGACCGCCACGTCGCCGAAGCCGGCCGGGAGCGCGAACGCGCCGGGGAGCCCACCGCGCGCGTACAGCACCAGGAAGACGAAGCCGACGAGGCGCAGCGACTGGATCCCGACCACCCAGGCCTGCGGGATCGCGAGCGCCCGCGCGCGCGCCGTGCGTGACACGAGGAGGGCGAGGCCGCCGGCGAGGATGGGTGCGGCGATGGCGAGGCCGATCCGCGGCGGGCGATCCGGCGCGCCGGCGAACGCCCCCGTCGCCGCGAGGATAGCCACCAGGAGGAGCCAGGCCCCGAGGAGCACCCCCGCCGCCGCCGCGCCACGTCCGGCGTACCGGCGGAGGGCGAGGACCACGAAGGCGATGAGGAGGACGTCCACGCCGATGACGATCGGCCACACGAACCCGGGAACGAGCGCTGCCATGTGAACCTCCCGCGAGCCGACAGCCCGCGTTGTACGTACAACCTGGCGCCCGAAACCACCGCCACCCCGGGCCGGGCGCCCTGGCCCGGGGAGAGCGCGAGCGCGGGGCCTCTACCCCGCGAAGCGTGGATGGAGCCTCACGGTCACCGCGGCGAGCGCCTCGGCGCCGCGATCGCCGAGGAGCGCACGTGCCTCCCGCTGCGCCTTCCGCCAGAGGGGGAGGGCGGCCTCGAGCGTCCGGGCGCCGGCGGCCGTGAGCGAGAGGCGCTGCGCCCGGCCGTCGGAGGAGGGCTCGACGCGGACCCAGCCCAGCGCCTGCAGCCGGGCCAGCTCCCGGCTAACGGTGGACTTCTCGAGCTGCAGCGCCCGACCCACCACCGTGGGCGTCGCCCGCTCGCCCGCCCGCGCGGTGGCGACGAGGAGCGTGAGCTGGGTGCGACGCAGGCCGAGCGGGCGCAGGGCGCGCTCGTAGATCGAGGCGAGGCGGCGGTCGAGGAAGCGGGCGCGGCTCGCCAGGCACTCGGCGGCGATCTCCTCGGAGGCGGCGGCGACGGGGGTCCGGCTCATGGGAGTTGTATAAGCAACCTCGCCGCCGCCCGCAACCGTCCGCGCGCCGCGCCCCGGGCGCCCGTCAGCTGCCTCCGTCGCCCTTCAGCTGCTCGGCGAGATAGCCCGAGATCCCGATCTGCTCGATGGCGGCGAGCTGCGTCTCGAGCCAGTGGTGATGCCCCTCGGTCTCCTCGAGGAGGCGCTCGAGCAGCTCGGCGGTGCCGTTGTCACCCGCCTCTCGGCACCGCTCGATGCCGGAGTTCAGCGCGTCGCGGACATTCCGCTCGAGCGCGTGATCCAGCTTCAGCTGCTCGTGCACGCTCGAGCCTGCCGCGACGGTCCCGAGCCGCTGCACGTCGGGCGCGCCGTCGAGGTAGAGGATCCGCGCGATCAGCTCGTCCGCGTGGTTCAGCTCGTCGCGCGACTCGTGGTGGATCTTCTCGAACAGCCGCGCGTACCCCCAGTTCTGGCAGATGCGCGCGTGGAGCATGTACTGGTGCACCGCCGTGAGCTCGCCGGACAGGAGGTCGTTGAGGAGTCCGATGACCTTGGGATCGCCCTGCATGCGTCCTCCAGCGTTCAGGCCCTTGCGAGCAGACGCCCTTCCTAGATCGCGGCTGCGCCCCCGTCGTGGGTCCAGGGGGGCTGCCTCCGTGATGGGCGGGGATCATGGCGGCGTCGCATCCCCCTCGCCCATTCGTCACCTCCGCCGGCGAGCCGCGAGCCCCGCGCGATGGGCGACCTCCAGGGCGCGGCGGGCCGGTGGAGGGGGGGAAGAGGACCTGGGCGGCGGGCACTCGCACGGCAGGCTCGCGCCCGCGGCACGACCCTGCATGACGAGCGCCGCGGGCGCGGCGGCTCCTTACGCTCTCTTCGGAGTCGGACGAGGCCGCGGCCCGCGGGCCGGGAGGGAGCGCATGGCGCCGCTGGAGTGGAGCAGGATCTGCTGTCCGGTCGATTTCTCGGAGCCGGCGCAGGCCGGCCTGCGCGTGGCGGCGGACCTGTGCCGGAGGCTCGGCGCGGAGCTCGTCCTCCTCTACGCGGACTCCGCCGCGCGGGTGGCGACGGAGCTGCCGCCCGCGGGAGGGCTCGACGGAGAGCTCTCGGCGTGGAAGGAGACCGCGGAGCGCCTGGGCGCCCTGAAGGTCACCGTCGCTCGCGCCGGCGGATCGCCGGAGGTCGCCATCGTGGCGTTCGCGACCTCGGGGAAGGTCGATCTCATCGTGATGGGGACGCACGGGCGCGTCGATCGGGAGCACATGCTGACCGGCTCCGTCGCGGAGGGCGTCGTCCGCAACGCTCCATGCCCGGTGCTCACGGTTCACCCGGGCTGGAAGGCGTGACCCGGGACGTAGGAGGCGAAGGAGGAGCTGCCATGACCGGAAGCTGCGAGGTCTGCGGGAACCAGTACGACAAGGCGTTCGAGGTGGTCGCCGCCGGAGCGCACCACGTCTTCGACAGCTTCGAGTGCGCGATCCAGGCGCTCGCGCCGCACTGCGAGCGCTGCGGGTGCCACGTGATCGGGCACGGGGTGGAGGCTGGCGGGAAGTTCTTCTGCGGCGCCCACTGCGCGCACACCGCGGGGGCGAAGGAGATCCGGGACCGCGCCTAGACCTCAGGGCGGCGCACCACGCCGGCGCCGGCCGGGCACTCATGGAGCGCCCCGCCGGCGTGCTGGCCGTTACGATTCGCGAACAGGCGAGCGAAGCGA
>NZ_JALCZC010000204.1:0-3145 GCF_022690805.1 Anaeromyxobacter sp. SG66 | reverse complement strand
CCGCTGCGCCTCCGCCGCCGCGTCGGTGGCGCGCACCGCGGCGAGCTCCGCGTCGGATCGCTCCCTCGCGCGCTGCGCCGCCTCCATGGCCTCCCGCGCGCGCGCCGCGTCGTCCACCGCCTGCGCCGCCCGCGCCCGGGCGTCCTTGAGCCACTCCTGGAGCTTGTCGCGCTGCTCCTCGGCCTTCTTCCTCCCCGACTCCACGCGCGCCCGCGCCTCGGCGAGCTCCTTCTCGAGGGTCGCGACCCGCGCGGCGAGATCCGGGCCCTCCTCGCGCGGCGCCGCCTTCGCCGCCCCTCGCCCCTCTGCCTCGGGGAGCGGGCCGTAGTACTCCTTCACGAGCTCGTCGAGGAGCGGCGCCGCGCGCGCGCGGACGTCCGCGGCGGGATCGGCGAGCACGCGCCAGAGCGCGAGCGTGAGGCCGTGGTCCGAGGCGCCCGTGGTGAGGAGATCGTCCGCCGCGGGCGCGTCGAGGGGCGTCCGGGCGAGGGGCGGCGCGCCGAACGCCTTGCGGAGCGCGTCGAGGACGCGCGCGCGCGTCGCGGGGCGGGCGCGGACCTCGTCCGCGAGCACGTCGCTCCGCTCCACGTCCGAGAGCGCCTCGGTGCGGAACCCGGGCACCGACAGCCCGAGCTCCTTCACGAGCGCGCGCGTCTCCTCCGGGAGGAGCGCGACGTAGAGGAACACGGAGAGCGCGTCGCGCGAGAGCTCCTCGAGCGGCGCGTCGCCGCCCGGATCCGGGAGCGCGGGAGCCTTCCGGCGGGGCGGCGCGCGCTTCCGCCCCGTCGCCGCCTCGCCCTTGCTCTTGCCCTTGCCGCTCGCCTTCCGCGTCGTCACGGCGGGCCTAGGGCGCGGGCGCCGCGGCCTCGCGCACCTCCGCCTGGAAGACGGCGCCGGGCGGGAGCTTCCACGCGTCCGGGATCGGGATCTGCGCCTGGAACGTGGCGGGCCGGACGGCGCCGCTCGCGCCGCGGACGTCGGTCTGGATCTCGAGCTGGACGGTGGCGGCCTCGCGCGGGAGGAGCTCCACCCACCAGGTGCCGAAGATCGCGCCGGGCGGGAAGTCGTCCTGGAACCGCTCCGGGTCCGCGAGCTTCTGGTAGGGCTCCCCGCCGCCGCTCATCTCGCCGTAGGGCTTGCCGGCGGGGTCGAGCAGGTGGAAGGCGATGCGCCGGAACGCCACCGGCACGACGCTCCGCACGACGGTGCGCTCCCCGCCCCGCTCGCGCTCGAGGAACCGCGGGCTGCCCCACAGCGCGAAGTCGATGCGGAGCCCGGGCGCGCCGCCCTCCGGCGGCGTCCCCGGCTCGACGGCGAGCAGATCGAGGCGGAGCCCCTCGGCGAGCATGGACTGGACGGGCGCGTAGCGGCCCTCGCGCAGCAGCGCGAGCCGGCCGTCGGCGTACTTCTGGAAGTCCTGGAGCTGGGAGCGATCCTTCTCCTCGAGCTTCCCCTTGCGGTCGCCCGCGGCGGCCTCGACGCCCGTCGGGCGCGCCGGCTCGGAGGGGTGGCGGTTGCGGATCGCCTGCAGCTCGTCGAAGTACCAGCGCGACAGGGCGGCGATCTCGTCGCGCCACTCGGGCAGCCGGTCGGCGGGGATGGCGCGCGCCGCGCCGGCACGCTCGGAGAAGTCGCGCTTCAGGCGGGCGCGCTCGAGCCGCGCCTCGTAGGCGTCGGCCTTCTCGCGGGAGCCGGTGAACAGGAAGGCGATCGCGAGCACGGCGAGCCCGATCGGCACCGCGACGAGGAAGAGCTTCTTCATGGGTTCACTCCGAGCCGGAGACGAGCGCCTCGACGCTCCGCAGCCCGGTACGATCGATCTCGTACACGTAGGCGCGCGCGCGGCGGATCGGCTCGTCCGCGACGCGCGAGGCGGAGCCCGCGCAGAGGACCGGCGTCGCGCCGGCGGCGCCGGGCAGGTCCACCCGGAACGCGATGTGACGGTGGCCGTGCAGCACGGCCGCCACGGGGAGCTCCGCGACGAGCCGGACGATCTGATCGGCGTCCGCGAGCGGCATGCGGGCGACGTGGGCGTCGGAGGGGACGCGCTCGGGAGGGAGGACGACGTGGTGGTGGAAGGCGAGGACCACGGCGCGTCCGAGCTTCGCGTGCTCGCGGACGATCTCCCGCGCCGCGCGGAGCTGGTCGCCGCCGAGGCGGCCGGGGGTCGTCCACGGATCCTCGCCCCAGCGCGCGCTGTCGAGCGCGACGAGCACGGCCGCGTCGCCGAGCGGGACGACGTGCGGGTAGCTCGGCGCCGCCTTCTTCATGCCGAGCCCGTCCGGCCCGAGCGCGCGCAGGAACCGGGCGGTCTCGACGGAGTCCTCGGTCCAGAGATCGTGGTTCCCCGGCACGACCGTCAGCTTGCGCGCCTCGGCGAAGGGGCGCAGCAGGTCGGCGGCCCGCTCGAACTCGCGGGGCTCGCCCGAGAACGTCAGGTCGCCGGTGACGACGAGGTGATCGACGCCGACCTCGCGGAGGGCGTCGAGCAGCCCCTTCGCGAGGCGAGCGGAGTGCTTCTCGCAGTCTCGCGCCGAGAAGCCGTTGCGGGGATAGCGGCTTCGGTCGGAGACGTGGAGATCGCTGATGTGGCCGAGTCGGACGATGCGGCCTCCCGGGGCGGCGGCGATGCTATCGCAGCCCCGGCGCAGGTCAAACCTGCGACGGATCGGGGCGCGCGCCCTCCGCCACGCGCGGCAGGACGATCCGGAGCGTCCTCCCGCGCCCCGGCACCGCCTCGTCCTCCACCTGGCCGCCGTGCGGCGCGACGAGCGCGCGTGCGACCGCGGCCGCTCCGCCGTCGTCCGCCGCGGCGCCCCCCGCGATCTCCACCACCGCTTCGGAGCCACGTCGCCCGACACTCACCGCGATCTCCCCACCCCGCCCCGCACCGGCGCCCACCGCGCGGAGCGCCTCGCGGATCGCCGCTCGCAGCGGCCGGTCGTCGCCCATCGCGAGCGCGGGTTCGAGCGCGCTCCGCACTCGCACGCCCGGCGGCGGCGCCCACGCCGCGAGCAGATCGGCCACGAGCGGCGCGAGCTCCAGCGCGCGCGGCGCGCCGGCCGCCTTCTCCGCCGCGTCGTGCAGCGCGCCCACGCGGCGCGCGGCCTCCTCCAGCGCCGCGTCGAGCAGGGAGAGCTGCTCG
>NZ_JALCZC010000203.1:0-3215 GCF_022690805.1 Anaeromyxobacter sp. SG66 | reverse complement strand
ACGAGCGTCCAGCGCCCTCCGGCGGCGGGCGGTGCGGCCCGGCGCGACCGGAACGCGGCCGGAGCGCGCGCGACGACCCGGCCGCGCTCGCGGCGGGCGGCGGCCGGCTCGGCGTAGGCGCGGAGCACCTGGAACGTGTCGTTCGTGACGAGCCCGCGCCAGACGAGATCCCAGAGCGCGTCCACCGTCTGCTGCTCGTACCCGCCGCCCGCGGCGGCGTGCAGCTCGGCGAAGAACGAGGCGCCGCGCCGGGCCAGGTGCTCGAGGATCCGCGCGCCGCGCTCGCCCTGCGGCGCCTCCGCCGCCGGGCGGGTCGTGGGCAGGAGCCGGGGGAACGCGTCCGCGAGGTAGAGCGCGATGCGCCCGTCGTGCTCGCCGATGGGCTCGAGCCCCACCCAGAGCACCTCCCCCGCCGCCGCGAGCGCGTCGACGTCTCCCCGCAGGTACCCGTCCACCCGCGCCGGCAGGATCTCCGTCTCGAGGAGCGAGGCGGGGAGCGGCGCGCCCTGGAGCTTCTCGACGGCGTCGAGCACGGCGTCGAGGCCGCGGCCCTTGCGCGGGATGCCGTGCCAGCCGAGCAGCATGCGCGCGAACGCCCGCGGCTCGACCGGCTCGATCTCCTCGCGCAGCCGCGCGAGCGAGCGGCGGCGGAGGCCGCGCAGGACCTCCGGGTCGCACCACTCGCGCTCCACCCCGTGCGGGCGGAACGCCCCCTCGAGGAGCCGGCCGCGCTCGAGGAGCCGCCGGAGCGCGCCCTCCGCCGTGGGGCGCGGGATCCCGAAGCGCGCGGCGAGCTCGCCGGTCGTGAACGGCGCGTGGCGGCGCGCGTGGCGCGCGGCGAGGCCCTCGAGCGCGTCCGCCACCGGCCCGAGCAGCGCCTCCGGCACGCCGGGCGGGAGCGGCACGCCGAGCGCGTCCCGGTAGCGCGCGGCGTCCTCCACGGCCACGAGCCGCTCCTCCCCTGCGATCCGGAGCGGGATCGCCCGCCGCTCCGCCACGAGCCGCTCGGCGCCGGCGGCCACCTCGGGGGTCGCCGACCGCCGGGCGATCTCCTCACGGGAGAGGTCGCCGAGGCGGAGCAGGAGATCCGCCACGCCGTCCACGCTCCGCGCGCGCGTGGCCGGCGCGAGGTGCTGGAGCTGCGCCTCCAGGGCGACGAGCGCGTCCGCGTCGAGGAGCTCGCGCAGCTCGGCCTCGCCGAGCAGCTCGCGGAGCTGGGCCTGGTCGATGGTGAGCGCCTGGGCGCGGCGCTCGGCGAGCGGCGCGTCGCCGTCGTAGATGAAGCTCGCCACGAACCCGAAGAGCAGCGAGGCCGCGAACGGCGACGGGACGCGCGTGTCGGCGGTGACGACGCGGACGCGCCGCGCGCGGACGTCGCGCAGGACCTCCTCGAGCGCGGGCAGGTCGAACACGTCGCGCAGGCACTCGCGGTACGCCTCGAGCAGCAGCGGGAAGGCCCCGTAGCGGGACGCGACGGCGAGGAGGTCCGCGGCGCGCTTGCGCTGCTGCCAGAGCGGGGCGCGCTGGCCGGGGCGGCGCTTCGGCAGGAGCAGGGCGCGGCCCGCCGCCTCGCGGAACTTGGCCGCGAAGAGCGCGGTCGCGCCGAGCTGGCCGACGACGAGGTCCTCCACCTCCTCCGGATCCGGCAGCAGGAACGACACGTCGGGCGGCTCGTCGGACCCCGGCAGCCGCACCGCGAAGCCGTCGTTCGTCCAGAGCGTCTCGACGTCCGCGCCGAGGCGCTCGCGCGCGCGGACCGTCGCCGCCATCGCCCACGGCGCGAGGACCGGGCTGCCGAGCGGCGCGAGCACGCACACGCGCCAGTCGCCCAGCTCGTCGCGGCAGCGCTCGACGAGGAGGGTGCGGTCGTCCGGGACGGCCCCTGTCGCCTGGGCCTGGTCGTCGAGGAAGCGGAGCAGGTTGTCGGCGGCGCGCGCGTCGAGATCGTGGACGCGCACGAGCCGCGCGCGCGCGGCCTCGCGGGGCGTCTCGCGCAGGGCGCGGACGAGCCGGCCGATGCGGCGGCCGAGCTCGAGCGGCCGCCCCGCCGAGTCGCCGTGCCAGAAGGGCATCTTCCCCGGCTCGCCCGGCGCGGGCGAGACGAGCACGCGGTCGTGGGTGATCTCCTCGATGCGCCAGGTCGAGGCGCCGAGGAGGAACGTCTCCCCCACGCGCGACTCGAACACCATCTCCTCGTCCAGCTCGCCGACGCGGGTGTGGCCCTGCTTCCCGCCCGCCAGGTAGACGCCGTAGAGGCCGCGGTCCGGGATGGTCCCGCCGTTCACGACCGCGACGCGGCGCGCCCCCTCGCGCGCCCGCAGCTTGCCGCGCACGCGATCCCAGGTGACGCGCGGGCGCAGCTCCGCGAACTCCTCCGAGGGGTAGCGGCCGGAGAGCATGTCCAGCACGCCCTCGTAGACCGAGCGCGACAGCTCGGCGAACGGGGCGGCCCGGCGGACGGCGTCGTAGAGCGCGTCGACCTCCCAGTCGTCGAGCGAGACCATCGCGACGATCTGCTGGGCGAGGACGTCGAGGGGGTTCCGCGGGTAGCGGGTCGCCTCCACCTCGCCCGCGTGCATCGCCTCGGTGAGGCCGGCGCAGGCGAGCAGGTCGGCCCGGTACTTCGGGAAGACGACGCCGCGGCTCGGCTCGTCGATGCGGTGGCCCGCGCGGCCGATGCGCTGCATCCCGCTCGCGACCGAGGGCGGCGCCTCGATCTGCACCACGAGGTCGACGGCGCCCATGTCGATGCCGAGCTCGAGCGAGCTCGTCGCGACGAGCCCCCGGAGGCGGCCCGCCTTGAGCGCGTCCTCGATGGCCACCCGCTGCGGGCGCGCGATCGAGCCGTGGTGGGCCTGCACGAGCAGCTCGCCCGCGAGCTCGTTCAGCGCCGCCGCGAGCCGCTCCGCGATGCGCCGGCTGTTCACGAAGACGAGGGTCGTCCGGTGGGCGCGCACGAGCTCGAGCAGGCGCGGGTGGATGGCGGTCCAGATCGAGGCCCGCACCGGCGCCTGGCTCGCGTCGCCGCTCGCGAGCTCGAGCGCCTCGCCGATGCGCGACATGTCCTCGACCGGGACCTCGACGCGGAGCTCGAGCGCCTTGCGCGCGCCGGCGTCCACGAGGGTGACCGGCCTATGACGGAGCGCGCCCCCGGCGCGGAACTCGGCCATCGCCGAGGCGCCCGGGCTCGCCGGGGAGGCGGCGCCCTCCCCCGC
>NZ_JALCZC010000202.1:0-3426 GCF_022690805.1 Anaeromyxobacter sp. SG66 | reverse complement strand
CTCGGGGAGCGCGCGCGGCTCGCCGCGTCGCTCGCCGCGTTCGCCGCCGGAACCGGCGACGCGGCCCGCGACGCCACGCCTGCCGCTGCACCCCGCCTCGCGCCCGTCACGCCCGGGCTGCGCGAGCGCATCGCCGCCCCGGGCGCGACCGGCCCGCTCGCGCGGCTCCTCGCGCTGCTCACCCCGTACCTCGAGCCGCTCTTCCCTGCGGACCTCGCCCGCCACGGCGTCACGACCGCAGACCGGCTCGTCGGACCGCGCGGTCCCGCGGTCCGGGCCGCACTCGACGCGGCGCGCGGCGCGCTGCACGGGCGCCCGTTCGCGGCGTTCCTCGCCGGCGCGCCCGGCGCGGGGATCGCGCTCGAGAACACGCAGCCGCCCTCGGTCATCGTGGCCGCCGGCGCCGAAAAGCTCGCGCCCGCCGCGCTCGCGTTCGCGGCGGCGCGCGCCGTGGATCTCCTCGGCCACGGCTGGGCGCTCGCGGGGAAGTTCGCGCCGCGCGACGTCGGGATCCTGCTCGAGCTCGCGTGCCGGTTCTCGGGCGGCTCCCCGCCCTCGCAGGGGCTCCCGCCGGAGCGGGCGGGCGCGTTCCTCGCCGCGCTCGAGCTCTCCGTCCCCCCGTCGGTCCGCGAGGACGCCCGAAGGCTCGCGCGCGACGCCTCCGGCGAGCTCGCGGCGACGGATCCCCGCGCGCTCGCCGCTGCCCTCCGTCGCACCGCGAACCGCGTCGCGCTCCTGCGCTGCGGCGACCCGGGCGCCGCGCTCCACGCGCTGCTCCTCGCCGACCGCAGGCTCGTGGAGAGCCCGCCCGCGCCCGCGCGGGCGCTCGCGCTCGCCGACCTGCGCGACGTCGCCCTCTTCGCCCTCTCCGATCCGTTCCTCGAGCTGCGCCTCGCGGCGCTGGGATGACCCGCCTGGTCCGCACGAGCTTCGCCGTCCTCGCCGCCCTCGCCGGCCTGGTCCTCGCCTGCTCGGACACGGGCGAGAGCACCTGCCCGGGCGAGCCGGTGGGCAGCTTCCGCCTCGAGGTCTCGCTCCCCGACGGCGCGCCGGAGTCCGCCTGCACCGCCGTCCCGCCCGTCACGGACCCGCCCACGCGGATCGTGGCGAGCTTCCAGGCGAAGCTCACCGCCGAGCCGGCGGCCGCGGGCAGCTGGCCGGCGGCGCTGTGCCCCGGCGGTCGCGGCGCGACGTACTACGGCTCGCGCGCGGCGGACGGGACGTACACGCTCGAGGCGAGCTCCGGCCTCGCGGTGCTCGACCGGTGCGGCCCGAACTGCTCGGTGTCGGCCGTGGAGCACGTCACCGGGACCGTCACGGGCGAGGGCGCCGCGGCGACGTTCACCGGCACGCTCGAGGAGCGCTTCGAGTACCTCGCCGGGAACTGCGGCTCCTGTGCGCTGCCGTGCGCGGCCACCTACGCGCTCACGTCGGCCCCCTCCCCCTGAGCCGGGGCGCGGCACGCGCGGACACCGAAGGTGCTCGCGAATCGGGGGCCGTCGCTTAGAATCCCCGCCCTCATGACGAAGACGAAGCGCGCGGTGGTGCTCCTCTCCGGCGGCCTCGACTCGACGACCTGCCTCGCGGTCGCGCGGCGCGACGGCTTCGAGGCGCACTGCCTCTCGGTGGACTACGGCCAGCGGCACAAGGGCGAGCTCGCCCGCGCCCGGCGGCTCGCCCGCGTCCTCGGCGCGGCCGATCACCGGGTCGTCAAGGTGGACCTCTCGGCCTTCGGCGGCTCGGCGCTGACGGATCCCGCGATCGCGGTGCCCAAGCGGCGGAGAGAGCGCCGCGGGGCGCCCGAGATCCCGGTCACCTACGTCCCGGCGAGGAACACCGTGCTCCTCGCGCTCGCGCTCGCGCACGCCGAGACGATCGGCGCGGAGGACGTCTTCGTCGGCGTGAACGCCATCGACTACTCCGGCTACCCGGACTGCCGGCCGGCGTTCCTGCGGGCGTTCGAGCGCCTGGCGAAGGTGGCGACGAAGGCGGGCGTGGAGGGACGGCCGCTCCGAATCCACGCGCCGCTGCTCCGGCTCACCAAGGCGGGCATCGTGAAGCTCGGGACCTCGCTCGGAGTTCCCTACCGGCTCACCCTCTCGTGCTACGACCCCGTCCGCGGACGAGCCTGTGGCGCGTGTGATGCCTGCGTCCTGCGCCGGAAGGGGTTTGACGAGGCGGGTGTTACCGACCCAACTCTCTACATCGACGAGTGACAGGAGAACGGATGCCGCAGATCACGAGGAAGTACCCGGGCAAGAGCGCGGGCGAGATCTACGAGAAGGTCGACGAGGTGATGGAGCGCATCGCCCAGAAGCTCTCGCTCGACTACCAGAAGGACGGCGGGTCGAAGACGGGCAAGGTCGCCAAGATGGGCGTCTCTGGCGCGTACCAGGTGCGCGACGGGGAGGTCACCGTCGAGCTCAAGTTCCCGATGCTGATCCCCGGCTCGATGCGCCAGAAGGTCCAGGAAGACATCGAGAAGAAGCTCGACGGGCTCTTCCCGTAGGTCTTCGTCGCGGGTGCCTCGCGCGCTGGATCACTCGAGCGGAACGACGATGGCCCCCGACCGCTCGTTCATCCGCTCCACGGCCGCGTAGATGGCCTGGAGGGGCGAGTCGCCCACGCCCGTCACGGCGCGGGGGGCCTCGCCCCGGCGGCGCTTCGCGGAGGGGCCGGGGACGATACGGGCGCTCGCCCGCCCCTTCAGCGCGTCGGGCCAGAGCCGGACCTGCATCCCCGCGCGGTAGAGCGCGAGCATCACCCGGCCCATCTCGGAAGCGACGCGTTCCTCGGCGTAGGTCATGGCGGAGTCCGGGCGCGACCGGTCCGTTCGACGGCGGGGCATGCCGCGATCCTGCCGGAACCGGTCGGAGTCGGCGCATCCTAGCCGGGGGGCCTGACCCCGCCCAATTTCCGGCTGCGCACGATATCGGCGCTGCGGCGGACGTCCTTCCGCCCGCGAGTGGTACGGGGGCCAGGGCGTTGTATCCGGTACTTCGACCGGGAGCCCTGCGCGGGCCCGGGCGCGCCTCGCGCCGATCACGATCCCGGCGGCATGGCATGCGCTCGCCCGGTCGGCTCGCCAGCAGCCCGCCCGGCGAGCGTGGCTTGAAAGAGCACGGGCGCGCCGCCACCTTCCCTTCGAATGTACGCGCGCTGGGCGAGCTTCGCGGTGGGCCTCGCGCTCATGCTGGCGCCGCTCGTGCTCGGGTACGGCGCGGTCGGGCCGATCCTGCACGACGTGGCGATGGGCCTGCTCGTGTGCATCGCCACGGTCGCCGCCCTGGAGTGGCCGCGCGCCCGCTTCGCGCTCGGCGTGCCCGCGCTCTGGCTCGTCTACGCGGCGCGTGGCGGCTCGGATCGCGCCGCCTCCGCCGCCGAGCTCTCGGCGGCCGCGCTCCTGCTCCTCCTCGCGCTCGTCCC
>NZ_JALCZC010000201.1:0-3426 GCF_022690805.1 Anaeromyxobacter sp. SG66 | reverse complement strand
CGGGCGGCTCGACCGGCGCGGGTGCTGCCGGCGATGGCCCGGGCGCGCCGCGATAGCGCGCCGCCGCCTCGGCGAGCCGGGCCGAGAGGACGGGCTCCTCGGCCGGCGAGCCGCCCTTCGCCGCCTCCTGCACCATCGCCTGCAGGGCGTCGCCCGCGGCGAGGAGGAGATCGACCGCGGCGGAGTCGAGCCGGGCGGGGGCGGCGCGGAAGAGCGCGACGAGGTCCTCCAGGCGGTGCGCCAGCGCGGCGATGCCGTCGAGCTGCATCGAGGCGCTCATCCCCTTCACGCTGTGCGCGTGGCGGAAGAGCGCGTCCACGATCTCGTTGCGCGCGGCGGAGGGCGGCGCCCGCTCGAGGCGGACGAGCTCGCGCCCGAACGCGGCGAGGTGCTCCCCCGCCTCGCTCGCGAACAGACCCAGGTACTTCTGGAGATCGAGCGCCACGGCTCCCCGGGCGCTAAACGACAGTTCGCGATGCGCGTTCACCTTCGGTGACGCGCGTCGCGCTGTCGTTCAGCCAGGTTCGAACGGGGGCTGCGCCCCCGCCCCGCCGAGCGAAGCTCGTCGGGCCCCCACCCCGGCCGGCCGGCCCCGGGGCCACCCCGCGCGCGGCTGCGCCGCTTCCGCGGCGTCGCCCCGGCGGGCTCGCTTCGCTCGCTGAGCGTTTCGGGACCATGATCGCTCGTTCAGGCCTCGCCCAGGACCTTCTTCACGACGGAGAGGACGTCCTCCGCCTTGAACGGCTTCACGATGAAGTCGCTCGCGCCGGCCTCGATGGCCTCCATCACCAGCGACTCCTGGCCGAGCGCGCTGCACATCACGATCACCGCCTTGTGGTCCTGCTTGACGATGTCGCGCGTCGCCTCGATGCCGCTCTTGAACGGCATCACGATGTCCATGGTGGTGAGGTCGGGCTTCAGCTCCCGGTACTTCTCGACCGCCTCGAGCCCGTTCGCGGCCTCGCCGACGACCTCGAAGCCGGAGCCCGAGAAGATGTCCTTGATCATGTTCCGCATGAAGATCGCGTCGTCGACGATCAGGACTCGCTTCGCCATCGGCCTACCTCTCCCCCGAAGGTGTCCTTCGGAACCTATCACATCACCTACCGCCGAACAGCCGGACCGCTTCGCTCGCGACGGCGTCCGCCCCGAGCACCGTCACGGCGCCCGCGCGCGACGCCGCGACGCCGCGCACGAGCCCCTCGCCACCGCGACCCTCCGGCGTGATCGCCTCGACGCCGAGCACGCCGCCGATGAGGAGCCCGAGCGCGCGCCGGGCGTGGTCGAGGACGATCACCTGCCCCGCGGACGGCTCGAGCGCCTGCGCCGCCAGGCCGACGAGGGGGGCGAGGTCCACCACCGCGATCACCCGCCCGCGCAGGTTCATGACCCCGCGCACCGCCTCGGAGGCGCGCGGCACGCGGGCGAAGGGCGGCTGGGGCAGCACGACCTCGCGCACCGCCTCGAGCGGCAGCGCGAACCGCTCCCTGCCGAGGCGGAAGAGGACGTGCCGCACGCGCCTAGCCGAGCCGGAACCGCGAGACGACCGCCTGGAGCTCGAGCGAGAGGTTCGTGAGCTCCTGCGCCGCGCCGGCCATCTGCGCGACCGCCGCGGTCTGCTCGGCGGTGACCTTGCGCACCTGCTCGGTCTGGCTCGCGTTCGAGGAGGCGACGTCCGAGATGTGGTCCATCGCCTGGACCATGTCGGCCGAGCCCTGGAGCTGGTCGCGGGCGGCCTGGGAGATGACGCCCACCTTGTCCGCCCCGGTGGCGGCGATCTTGGCGATGTCGGCCAGGGTGCGGATGATGGCGTTCAGGTCCTCGCGCCCCTCGCCGAGCTCGGAGACCGACTCCTTCATGGTCTCGACCACCTTGCCCGCGCGGCCGGAGATGTCGGTCGCGAGCGAGGAGATCTGCTCCGCGGAGCGCCCGGCGGACTCGGCGAGCTTGCGGACCTCCTCGGCGACCACCGCGAAGCCGCGGCCGTACTCGCCGGCGCGGGCCGCCTCGATGGTGGCGTTCAGGGCGAGCAGGTTCGTCTGGTTCGCGACCTGGGTGATCGCCTCCACGATCTTGGAGATCTCCTTCGTGCGCTCGCCGAAGGCGAACACCTGCTCGCTCGCGGCCTCGATGCGGGCGAACACCTTCTTCACCTTCTCGCCGGCGAGCCGGGCGGCGTCGCCGCCGGCGGCGGCCGACTGGCTCGTCTCCGCCGAGGCGCGCGCCGCCTCCTCCGCGCTGCGCGCCGTCGCCTCGATGGACGCGGCGATCTCCCCGATCACCTTGGAGGTCCGCTCCACGAGCTCCGACTGCTGCCCGGCGCCGACCGCGATCTTCTCCATGGAGGAGGCGACCTCGTCCGTCGAGGCGTTCACCTCCTCGGCGCTCTGCTGCAGCTCGTTCGCCGAGTCGGCCACCGACTGCGCCGTCCGCTGGATGCGCGACACGAGGTCGCGCAGGTTCTCCTGCATGGTGCGGATGGCGTAGGTCAGCTCGTCGATCTCGTCGTGGGCGGTGCGCTGCTCCTCCGACACCACCGCCTTGGAGAGGTCGCCGCGGCTGATCTCGACGGCGCTCCCGCGCAGGCGGGCGAGGCGCGACACCCGCGCCACGGCGAGGGTGAGCACGATGCCGAGGAGCAGGGTGAGGGCGAGCACCGCCAGGCCCGCCACGAGCGGGCTCTGCACGCGCTCGCGGATCTCCGGCACCGCGAAGAGCAGCACCGCGCCCACGACGAGGTAGCTGAAGAGGATCTTCTTCTCGAGCGAGACCGGCACGCCGGCGAGCGGCGGCGTCGCCCTGGGCGCCGCCTCGGCCGCGCGCCCGCGCAGGGCGACGAGGTGCGGCGCGTCCTGCCAGCGCGCGCTCGGGCGGGTGGACAGTCGCTCGTCTCGGCTCGCTCGCGGCAAGGGTGCCCCTCTCCAAGGCGTGGGACGGCGGGGCGATCCTAGACGCGCCCTGCGCCAAGTCAAAGAGCGGTGGGTGCGCGGAGGTGGTCGTGACCGCGCCGCTCGACCTCGACCGCCGCGCCGGTGGGGCCGACGACGCGCACGCTGCGTCCCCGCACGAAGCGGCCGATGACGGTGAGGGGGGTGCGGGCCTTCGCCGCCGCCGCGCGCGCGGCGGGGAGGAGGGAGGGCGCGAGGGCCACCACGAGCTCGTAGTCCTCGCCGCCGGAGAGCGCTGCGTCGCGGGCCGCGCCGGAGCGGTGGGCGAGCCGCTCCGCGGCGGCGGAGAGCGGCAGATCGGCGACGCCGATGCGGGCCCCCACCCGCGAGGCCTCGCACAGGTGGGCGAGGTCCTGCACGAGCCCGTCGGACACGTCGATGGCGGCGCGGGCGACGCCGGCGAGGGCGCGCCCCGCGGCGAGGCGCGGCGTGGGCCGGCGCTGGCGGCGGACGAGCGCGGCCGGTGCGCCGGGAGCCC
>NZ_JALCZC010000200.1:0-3443 GCF_022690805.1 Anaeromyxobacter sp. SG66 | reverse complement strand
CCCGCCCGAGCCCGGCCTCCCACCCGCGGTGCTCCCCGCCGATCCCGACCTCGCCGCCGCGCACCTGCTCGTCGACGCCGCGCGCCTGCCGGAGGCGCTCGCCGCGGTCGACGACGCCGTCCGCCGGCGGCCGCTCGATCCGGACGCGCACTTCGAGCGCTCCGTCGTGCTGACCGAGCTCGGCCGCCTCGAGGACGCCGAGGAAGCGTGCCGGCGCGCGCGGTACCTCGCCCGCGGGCAGCCGTTCGTCCACTTCTTCACCGCGCTCCTGCGCCTCCGCCGCGGCGACCTCCGCGGCGCCGCCGGTGCGTTCCGGACGGCGGCGGCGCTCGCGGCGCAGGTGCCGCCCGGGACGCCCCTGGCGCTGTCGCATGGGATGACCGCCGGTGCGCTGCGCGAGGCGGCGCGGTTCCACCTGTCG
The DNA here is from genome assembly GCF_022690805.1 of Anaeromyxobacter sp. SG66. Taxonomy (NCBI): domain Bacteria; kingdom Pseudomonadati; phylum Myxococcota; class Myxococcia; order Myxococcales; family Anaeromyxobacteraceae; genus Anaeromyxobacter; species Anaeromyxobacter sp. SG66. The sequence continues at coordinate 3,022 of NZ_JALCZC010000200.1, read as the reverse complement.
CGCCTCGTGGGGGATGGCCCCCCGCTCCCCTGACGCTACGTTGAACGTGGAGGGAGGAGGCGAGTCGACACGTGCCCCGGGACCGAACCGAGGAGGGCGAGGAGCGGCGCGCGGCCGGCGTGCTCGCGGAGCGCGCCCGCGCCCTCGCGGTGCCGCCTGCCCCTCCCCTGGCCGAAGGGGAGCGGCTCGACGTGGTGGCGTTCGAGGCAGGGCCCGAGCGCTACGCCGTGACCCTCGGCGCGGTGCTGCGCGTCGAGCGCGTCGGCGCGGTGGCGCGAGTGCCGGGGGCGGCCGCCGACGTCGTCGGCGTCATGTCCGTGGACGGGCGTCCCTGCCCGCTCGTGGACGCCCCCGCGCTCCTCGGCGGCGGCGCCGCCGCGGCGCCCCGGCGCTGGGCGATCGTGCTCGGCCGGCGCGCGCCGGAGCTCGCGCTCGCCGCGGACGTGATCGACGTCCTGCGCATCGCGCGCGCGGAGCTGCACGAGGCGGCGCCGCCGCTGCTCGGCACGACGGGAGCGGCGCGGGTGGTCCTCGACGGCGCCGCGCTCCTCGGCGACGCGCCGCCGGGCCCCGGAGGCGACGGCCCGTGACGCGCGACCTGCCCTTCCACCGCTCGCTCACGTTCCGGCTGTCGGGCCTCGGCCTCGTGCTCTTCCTCCTCGCCGCGTTCGCCCTGTGGAGCAGCGTCCAGATCGTCCGGCGCGTCGGGTCCGACGGCGCGCTCCTGCACGAGATGTCGAACGGCACGGTGCACTACGCGCAGCTCGTGGCCCTCGCCCACCTCCGCGCCGCGGCGCGCGCCGAGGACACGCCCGCGCTGCGCTCCCGCATCGAGGAGCGCGTCCAGGCGCTGGACAGGTGGTTCGAGGCGCTCCGCCGCGGGGACCGCGCCGCCGGGGTGGACGCCCTCGACGACCCCGGGCTGCTCGCCGCGCTCGACGCGCCCGAGCGGGCCTGGCGCGAGGGCGTCCGGCCCATCCTCCTGCGGCTCGCCTCGGGAGGCCCCGCCGCGCCCGGCGAGCTCGACGCGCTGGATCGGAGGACGCTCGACGCCGCCTCCGAGCTCGAGCGCTGGATGCGCTCGGCGCAGGGGCAGCTCGCGGGCTCGGTCGAGGCGCGCCAGCGCTGGGCGTTCCTCCTCTTCGCGCTCCTCCTCGCCGGGGTCGCCGCCACCGTGCTCGCGGCGCGGAGGGTGGCGCAGCGCATCGCGACGCTCTCCTCCGCGGCGCAGCGCGTGGCGGCGGGCGAGGAAGGCGTGGCGATCGCGGTGGGGGGCGGCGACGAGCTCTCTCTCCTCGGCCGGGCCTTCGAGGACATGACCCAGAAGCTGCGCCGCAACTTCGCGCTGGAGCGCGACGCGCGCGCGAAGCTCGAGGAGATGTTCCGCGCGGTCGGCGAGACCGCCGCGCGGCTCGCCACCGCGGCGAACGAGATCCTCGCCAGCACGGCGCAGCAGACCTCCGGCGCGCAGCAGCAGCTCGCGGCGGTCTCGGAGACGATGACCTCCCTCGACGAGGTCGCGCGCTCCTCGGAGCGGGCGGCCGACCGCGCCCGCGAGGCCGCCGACATCGCGCGCCACTCCGACGAGCTGTCTCGCACGGGCCACGGCGCGGTGGACGAGGCCGTGGACGTGATCGGCCGCGCGAAGGAGCAGGCCGACGGCGTGGCTCGGAGCATCCTGGAGCTGGCGGAGCAGGCCAACGCGGTCGGCGACATCACCGGCCTCATCGACGATCTGGCGGAGCAGACGAACGTGCTCGCGCTGAACGCGGCGATCGAGGCGACGCGCGCGGGCGAGCACGGCAAGGGGTTCTCGGTGGTGGCCGCCGAGGTGAAGTCGCTCGCCGAGCAGTCGCGGCGGGCGACCGCGGAGGCGCGCCAGGTGCTCGGGGACGTGCAGAAGCGCGCGAACCGCTCCGTGCTCTCCACCGAGGAGAGCACGCGGAGCCTCGAGGCGGCGGTGCGGGCCGCGCAGCACGCGGGCGCCGTGATCCGCGACCTCGCCGAGCTCGGCGCGCGGCTCTCGGGGGCGGTCCAGGAGATCGCGGACTCGACCGCGCAGCAGGCGACCGGGATCGGCCAGATCACGCAGGCGGTCCGCGACATCAGCAACGTCGCGAGCCAGTACGTCACGTCGACGAAGCAGTCGGAGCTCGCCGTCCGCGATCTCACCGCGCTCGGCGAGCGGCTCCGCCAGCTCCTCGTCACCACGTCGCGGTGACGCATGGACCGCGACGCCCTGCTCGAGTCGTTGCGCGGCGCGCTCGCGACCGACCTCGCGGAGCAGGTCCCCGTGCTCGAGGAGGGGCTCGTCGCGCTGGAGAAGGCGGAGCCCGGGCCGCCGCGCGACACCCTCCTCGCCGACGTGTTCCGCGCCGCGCACGGGCTCAAGGGGTCCGCCCGCGCCGCCGGCGCGGGCCCGATCGAGGCGACCTGCCACTCGATGGAGTCGCTGCTCGGCGCGGCGCGCGATCAGGGGCGCCCGCTCGGGCCGGAGGACTTCGCCGCGCTGCTCGCCGCGGTGGACGCGCTCGCCGAGGCCCAGAAGCGGCTCGCCGAGGCGCCGCTCACGGAGATCGAGGAGGCCCCGTTCGCCCGGGCGCGGGAGCTGCTGCGGGAGAGGACGGAGGGTGAGCCGAGCCCAGCCGCGATCGCGACCCCAGCCCCGACCCCGACCCCGAGCCCGAGCCCGACCCCGATCCCGACCCCGACCTCGACCTCGACGCCGGCTCCGTCGCCCCCGCCCTCCACCCCACCCACGACCGCTCCCGCGCCTCCCCCGCCCTCCGACGCCGCTCGGCCGCGCCGGGCCGGCTCCCTGCGCCTCGCCCCCGAGCGACTCGACGCCATCGCGGTCGCGGGCGGAGCGCTGCTCGATTCCGCCACCCAGGCCGAGGCGCGCGCGACGCGCGCGGACGAGCTCGCCCGGGAGGTGCGGAGGCTCCGCAGGGCCCTGCGCGCCGCCCGGCCGATCCTGGTGCGCGCGGCGGCCGTCCAGCGCGGGCGCGCCGCCGTGGAGGCC
>NZ_JALCZC010000020.1:0-60985 GCF_022690805.1 Anaeromyxobacter sp. SG66 | reverse complement strand
GGGCGCGCGCGCCGCCGCGGCGAACCGGGCGACGCGCTCCGAGGCGTCCTGGATGGCCTGCACCCACGCCGTCCGCGCGTCGGGCGGGGGCGTCGGCGCCGGGAGCTCCTCCTGCGTCAGGGCGGGCGCGAGCCCGCGCTCGTCGGCGCCCCGGGACTGGTAGTAGAAGGTCCCGTGCGACTGCCGCAGGTGGTAGTCGGTCGAGACGCCGCGCAGCGTCTCGGCGTGGCCGAGGAAGAGATAGCCGCCGGGCACGAGCGCGCCGGCGATCCGCGCGACCACGCGCCGGAACACCTCGGGCGAGAAGTACATGACGACGTTCCGGCAGAAGACGACGTCCCAGCTCCCGGGCGCCCACAGCTCGGGATCCTCGTCGACGAGGTTCCGCTCCTCGAACGTGACGAGGGCCCGCACGTCGTCGACCACTCGGAAGTCGCGGCCCTCCGGGCGGAAGAAGCGGGCGCGCAGCGCGGGCGACGTCTGCCGCAGCGACCAGGCCGAGTAGCGCGCCTCGCGCGCCCGGGCGATCGCGGCCGGGTTGACGTCGATCCCGTGCACGCGCACGTCCCAGGACGCGAGCTGCGGCGTAGCGCGGACGAGCATCGCGAGCGTGTACGGCTCCTCGCCCGAGGCGCACCCGGCGGACAGGAGCCGGAGCCGGCGGTCGACGCCGCGCCGGCTCACCCGGTCCGGCAGCACCGCGCCCGTGAACGCCTCCATGTCGTTGGTGTTCCGGAAGAAGTAGGTCTCGCCGACCGTGAGCCGCTCGGCCAGGGCCCGGACCTCGTCGCCGCTCGCGTCCGTCGAGAGCCGCGCGACGTACGCGTCGATGGACCGGACCCCGGTCGCCTCGGCCCGCTCGCCCGCGACCTGCGCGAGGAGGTCCAGCTTGTCGTCGTCGAACCGCAGCCCGAGCCGGGCGCCCAGCGCGCGGCGGAAGCGCTCCACCTGATCCGGGCGGGCCGGGCCGATCACGCGACGTCCTCCTGCCCGGTGATGGCGCGCCACGCGCCGTCCGGCACGATCCGCGCCGCGCGCAGGAGGACGAGCAGCTCGCCGTCGAGCGCGCCGAGCGCCTCGATGGCGCCGCCGTCCGCGGCGCCGAGGAGCGGCGTCGCCGTCCGGTCCCCGCCGGCGATCGACGCGACGCCCGTGACGGAGTCCACCGCGAGCGCGGCGGGACGAGCGCCGCAGCGGACGAGGACGAAGCGGGTCGCCGGCGCGGGGGCGACGCCGAGGAACGCGCCGAGCTCCACCACGGGGACGGCCGCGCCGCGCACCACGGCGCCCCCGAGCACGAACGGCGGGAGCCCCGCGCACGGCGTCGTGGGGAGCGGACGCAGGGTCTCGATCACCTGGGAGAGCGGGATCGCGCACGCACGCCCGCCGGCGCGGACGAGCAGGACGGATTCGCGCTTTCCTTCCGGGTCCACGACGCCTCCAGACGGGGCATTCACCGTAGGCGACCGGAGGGCCGGGCCGCAAGCATCCGAGCGCCGCTCGGTCGATCCGCCGGTCAGCCGGCGGGAGCCTGGTCGGTCGCGTCGGGACCTCGTCGAGGACTCGCGGGGGCGGAGTTCCGCCCACCGTTCTGCGCCTCGCCGGCAGCAAGCCCCCGGGACGGGAATCCCCCTGCGTGCCTCGGCCGTGGGGCCGTCCCGTGGCGGCAGTTGCTCGCGCGCGGCGCGACGCTCAGCGTCCCGACGTGAAGCCGCTCGTGTGACGGCAGGGCGAGCGGCGCGTCGTCGAAAGGGGAAGCGGAGTGAGCGGACGTCTCGGCAGGAAGTGGGTCTTCGTGGCAGCCACCCTCCTCGCGGCGTGTGGCGGCGGTGGCGGCGACGGCGCGAAGCAGCCGCAGGAGCAGCCTCCGCCGGTGGTGCCTCCGCCGGTGCAGCCGCCGGTGGATCCTCCCGTCGTCGTGCCGCCGCCCGACGCTCAGCCGGCGGTGACGCTCGCGGCGCCGGCCACCGTCGGCAGCTGGTCGTTCTACGCCGCCGAGGGAGACAAGGTCGGGGTCTACGACGCGTCGCCCGACGAGGCCGGCAACGTGTACGTGGCGGCGGGCGCGGCGGTGTTCGCGAAGGCGCGCTCCGACGCCGAGTTCAAGGCCTTCGACGCGAAGTCCGCGGGGCTCACCACGAACTGCGACGAGGCGCAGACGCTGCTGTGCCCCGTCATCTCGGTCGCCGGCGCCGCGCCGGGCCGCGCGGTGCTCGGCTTCATGGGGATGGGCACCGACGGCGACCTCGACCCGGAGTGGTGGATGTCGTCGGGCGGAGCGGACGTGGTCGACTTCGACGCGGCGGCGGGCACGCTCGCGCGCGCGCGGCACGTGTTCATCGCGGCGCCCCCGGAGCGCGTGAACGAGACGGGCGCCTACGACTTCTGGAACCTCGGCCGCAAGAAGGTCCGCCAGGTGCACCGCATCGCGGTCGAGCACGACACCGCGCGCGGCTCACACTACGGGGACGTCTGGTTCGCCGGCTCGCACGGCTCGTTCTCGGTCCTCATCGCGAACGCCGCGGAGCGCGGCTGGCACGTGGACGCCACGAAGTACCCCGGCTTCGAGGCCGCGCAGGACGTGTGGGAGCACGATCACCCGGATCTCCGCGGCGTCATCTACGAGAACGGCGTCCCCCGGAAGCCGGGCGGGGAGATGATCACCGGCACCGCCACCGCCCTCGCCATCGACCCGACGACGGGGGATCCGTGGGCCGCGAACGGCATCCGGCTCGCGGTGAAGAAGGGCGCGGGGGCGCGCGCCGACGGCTGGAACGCGCCGATGTTCCCGCCGAAGGACGGCGACTGGTCGGCCTGGACCGGGTTCTACGACGTCTGGCCGGACCCGATCTTCACGTCCGCCACCGAGTTCTGGGCGAACAACCCCGCCTACCAGGACGCGGTGAGCTCGATCTCCTTCTGCCCGGACGGGACGCTCTGGATCGCCTCCGAGATCCACGGGCTCGCGCGCCGCGCGCCGGGCGAGCCGCTCCTGGACGACGTGTTCGAGCACGTCGCCATCCCGCCGGAGTACTGCTGGGACGAGGCCGGCACGTCCGTGTGCGCGGTGTACTCGGTCGCCTGCGACCCGAAGGACGGCTCTGTCTGGGCCGGCCTCGGCTACGGCGTCATCGGCCGCTACAAGGACGGCGCCTGGACGTTCCCGGTCCCGAAGACCGCCCCGCTCTTCGCGCAGCAGAACCCGGTCGGCTCGATCCAGATCGACGCCTACGCGGGCGTGGACGGCCGGATCGTCTACTTCAGCCACATGGCGACCTGGAAGGGCGCGAACGGCGGCCTCACCGTCTACCGGGGACCGTAGCGCGCCTCACGCGGGACCGCGAGCCCGGCGCGCACCGCTCAGCGCGACCGCCGGCTCGCGGGCCCGCACCCGCGGGCCAGCACCTCGGCGCTGCCGACGAGCGCCATGTGGCTGAACGCCTGCGGGTAGTTCCCGACGAGCCGCCGCGCGCCCGGGTCGTACTGCTCGCTGAGCAGCCCCACGTCGTTCGCGAGGCTGCTCACGCGCTCGAACAGGCGCACCGCCTCGTCCCGCCGCCCGGCGAGCGCGAGCGCGTCCACCATCCAGAACGAGCAGGCGAGGAAGATCCCCTCCCCCGGCGGCAGCCCGTCGGGCGTGGTCGCGGTGTCGTAGCGGCGCACGAGGCCGTCGTCCACGAGCTCGCGCCCGATCGCGTCGATGGTCCCGAGCACGCGCGGGTCCCGCGGGGGCAGGAACCCGACCACCGGGATGACGAGCAGGCTCGCGTCGAGGTCCTTCGCGCCGTAGCGCTGCACGAACGCGCCACGCTCGACGTCGTAGCCGCGCCGGCAGACCTCCTCGTGGATCTGCTTGCGCAGCGCCCGCCAGCGCTCGACCGGGGCCTCGAGCCCGAACCGGCGCACCGCCCGGATGGCGCGGTCGAACGCGACCCACGCCATCACCTTCGAGTGCGTGAACATCTGGCGCCCGGCGCGCACCTCCCAGATCCCCTCGTCCGGCTCGTCCCAGCGCCCCTCGAGCGCCTCGAGCAGCGCCCGCTGCATGCGCCACCCCTCGGGCCGCGGCGAGAGGCCGGCCTCCTCCGCCTGGAACAGGCTGTCCATCACCTCGCCGTAGACGTCGAGCTGGAGCTGGCGGTGCGCGGCGTTGCCGACCCGCACCGGTCGCGAGCCCTCGTACCCCGCGAGCCACGGCACCTCCCGCTCGTCGAGCCGCCGCTCCCCGGCGAGGCCGTACATGATCTGCAGCTTCTCCGGATCGCCCGCGACGGCGCGGAGGAGCCAGTCCCGCCACGCCGCCGCCTCCTCGCGATAGCCCGCGTCGACGAGCGCGGTGAGCGCGAGGGTGGCGTCGCGGATCCAGCAGTAGCGGTAGTCCCAGTTGCGCACGCCGCCGAGCCGCTCGGGCAGCGAGGTCGTGGCCGCCGCCACGAGGCCTCCCGTGGGCGCGTACGTGAGCGCCTTGAGCGTGACCAGGGACCGGATGACCTCGTCGCGCCACGGGCCCTCGTGCGTGCAGCGCGCGACCCAGCCCGCCCAGAACCGCTCGGTGTTCTCCAGCTGGACGAGCGGGTCGATCGGGCGCGGCGGCGCGCGGTGCGAGGGGAACCAGGTGAGCGCGAAGGGCACCCGCTGCCCCGCCTCGACCTCGAAGGTGCGCCGCGCGCAAGCGTCCTCGAGCTCGCACGCGAGCGGCGAGCGGAGCAGCACCGCGTCCGGTCCCGCCAGCGCCTCGACCCCGCCGTCGAGCCGGCGCAGCCAGGGGCGGCGCGCGCCGTACTCCATCCTGAGCCGCAGCTCGAAGTCGATCGCGACGCGCCCCTCGACGCCCTCGACGACGCGCACGAGGTCGGGCACGTCCGCGCGCGGCGGCATGCAGTCGACGAGGCGGACACGCCCGCCGTCCACCTCGAAGTCCGTCTCGAGCACGAGCGTGCCGGGGTGGTAGCGCCGCGTCACGCGGCGCGGCGCGAGGCTCGGCGCGATGCGCCAGCGCCCGTCGTCCGGACCACCGAGCAGCGCGGCGAAGCACGCATCCGAGTCGAACCGCGGCCAGCACAGCCAGTCCACCGAACCGTCGCGGCCGACGAGGGCGGCGCTCTGCATGTCCCCGACGAGCGCGTAGTCCTCGATCCGAAGCGCCATGCCCGGGTGCTAATCCAGGCGCCTGGCGGTCGCCTCTCCCGTCGCGGCGGCGAGCGGGTTCCCCCGCGGGCTGGCGGTGCGAAGGTGGCCATCACGGCGCGGACGCGGTAACGAACGGCCGATGGGCTCCCCTCACCCCGTGACGCTGCGCCGCACCCTGTTCTCGGTCCCGAAGATGGACTGTCCGTCCGAGGAGCGGCTCATCCGGATGGCGCTCGACGGTGCCGAGATCGGAGGGCTCCGCTTCGACCTCGCCGCGCGGGAGGTCGCCGTCGTGCACGGGGGCGACGCCTCCGCGCTCCTCGCCCGCCTCGTGCCGCTCGGGCTCGGCGCAGTGGTCCTTCGGAGCGAGGCGGCGGCAGCGAGCGCCGGCGCGGTGGACACGGACGCTCGGGAGGCGGGGACGCTCCGCGCGGTCCTCGCGATCAACGCCGCGATGTTCGCGGTGGAGCTCGTGTCCGGCTGGCTCGCGCAGTCGATGGGGCTCGTCGCAGACTCGCTCGACATGCTCGCCGACGCGGCGGTGTACGCGCTGGCGCTCTACGCCGTCGGGAAGCCCGCGGCGCTCAAGGTCCGGGCCGCGCACGTCTCCGGCTGGCTGCAGGCCGCGCTCGCGCTGGGGGCGCTCGGGGACGTCGTGCGGCGGCTCGCGGCGGGCAGCGCGCCCGAGGCCCCCGCCATGATGGGGATCTCGCTCCTCGCGCTCGCCGCCAACGTCTCCTCGCTCCTCCTCGTGTCGCGCCACCGCGACGGGGGCGCGCACATGAAGGCGAGCGTCATCTTCTCGACGAACGACGTGCTCGCGAACCTGGGCGTCATCCTCGCGGGCGCCCTCGTCGCGATCACCGGCTCCCGGCTGCCCGACCTCGCGGTCGGCGCTGCGGTCGCCGCCATGGTGCTCGTGGGCGGGATCCGGATCCTGCGGCTACGTTGAGAGGACGCCGGCCGCGCGGGGCGGCCGGCGTCCTCCGCCCGTCGCTCAGGGTGCCGCGGCGGGCTGCACGCCGGCGGTGCCGTCGCACGCGTACGGACATGCGGTGCCGTCGGCGCAGGCGCCCATCGCGTACGTCCCGTCGGGGTTCGCCAGGCAGGCGCCCGGCCCCGTGCCCTCGCCCAGCATCGCCTGGCAGCGCACGCGCTGCTGCTCGAGCCAGCCGCTCATCTGACAGAGGTGCTGCTGCATCTCCGCGTGGTTCGCGAGGGCGTCCCCGGCGCACGCTACCGCCTGGTGGCGGGCGAGCTCCGTCGTCATCGCCGCGACGCCGCAGGAGAGATCGGCGCCGCCGCTCTGCATGCCCATCCCGCCGGTCATGCCCATTCCGCTCGTCCCACCCATGTGCTGGCCGTCGCCCGCGAGCGCGCCGCTCATCTGGCGCATGCGCTCCAGCGCCGGGCCGGCGGCCGCGCCGTACCGCGCCTGCGCCGCCTGGCAGGCGTCGGTGGTGCTCGCCGTGGACGCCTCGGACTGGTAGGTCTGGACCGCCGTCGCGAGGTCCCCCCGCGCCGCCTGGTACGCCTGGACCTGCGTGTCCACTCCGCCGCTCTCCGCGCCGCCGCACGCGCTCGCCAGCGCGGCGACGATCCCGAACATCCAGCTCTTCGTCCTCACGTCTCTACCTCTTGCGAGCGAGGTACTCCGCGGAGAGGCGCTCGCCTCCGGCTCCGGGCCGCGGCGTGCTCCGGCGCGCCGCGACCCCTCTCCATCGCAGTCGGCGTGCCACCGCTGCCGCAGCCCCGAAACGGCTGCATTTCAGGCGGATGTGAGCGCGGCCGGGGCACGCGGCACCGTACCATCCGGTACGCTCGACCGTACTGCACGGGACACCGGCGGGGCGAATCCCCGGCGTCCGCGCCGGGTTGCGAGCGGCACGAAGCGTGCTTTTCGCATCGTTGCCGCCGCGGGCGGCTCCCAGGAGAATGAGTCCATGCGCCAAGCCCCCCTCGCCGCCCTCGCCCTCGCCGCCGCGCTCGGCCCTCTCGCCGCCTCCGCCGACGACGAGACGATGCGCGCCGCCCACGAGGCGGTCCGGGAGGCCCTGCTCGAGCGCGCGTCGCTTCCGGAGCGCCCGCCCTCGCTCCCCGACGGCGACCTGATGGCACCGGGTGCCCGCGCCGAGCGGGAGCGCCGCGAGGAGGCCTCGCGGGCCGCCCACGACCGCGCCGCCCGTCACGGCGAGCAGCAGCGCGCGCGCCACGTCGGTCGCGACCGCGACCACGGGGCCGACGCGGGCCACCGGAGCGGGATGCACCCGGGGGACTCGGCGGGTGACTGCCGCGACGCGGCCGGGGCGGTGCGCACGCGCGAGATGCACGGCGGGATGGAAGGCGGTCACATGGGCGGTGGCATGGACGGCGGCCACATGGGCGGGAGATGAGCGGAGTCGTCGTGCTGCAGGCCGCCGCCCTCGCAGTCCTGGTCGCCGCGAACGCGCCGGCGGGCGGCGCCGAGTCGCATCTCCTCGCCGGAGCGGCGCACTTCCGGGCCGAGCGCTACGACGCGGCGCTCGTCGAGTTCCGCGTCGCCGAGAAGCTCGGGGAGCCGGAGGCAGCCGGGTACGCGGGCGCGGCGCTCGTGAAGCTCGACCGCTTCGAGGAGGCGGTCGAGACGTTCGAGACCGCCGGCGACGGCGGCCTTCCGCTCCACGATTACTACCGCGCCCTGGCCTGCTACGGCGCCCGGCTCTACACCTGCGCCGACCGGCTCCTCGCGGGCCTCGGCGACCGCTCCGGCCCGCGCATCGCCGAGCAGGCGCGCGCCATCCGCGCCGAGCTCGCCCCCGCCCTCGCGGCGGCCCCCTCGGAGACGACCCTCGCCTGGTACCGCGCCCGCTGCCAGGCCCGCCGCGCGGAAGGCCGCGCTGCGCTCGCCGCGGCCTACTGCCGGGAGGCGGACGCGCTCGCGACGCGAGCCGGCACGACGCGAGCCGCGGACCCGGACGGCGACGTCACGCCGCGGAACGGAGGCTGAGGTGCTCGCTCCCCTCCTCTCGCTCGCGCTCGCCGCCATGGATCCCTGCGCGCCGGTCGAGCCGCTCCCGCCCGATCCGGCCGCCGCGCAGGCTTACCGCGCCGTCGGCGACTCCGAGCTCGCCGCGGGGGCGCGGGACAGCGCCGCGGCGGCGTACCGCGAGGCGCTCGCGCGCGATCCCGTCGACGCGGCCTCGCGCGCCGCGCTCGCGCGGCTCTGCGCCGCCCGCGGCGAGGACCCGTTCCAGGAGGGCCTCCGCAAGCTCGACGCGGAGGATCTCGCGGGCGCGGCGCGCGCGTTCGAGGCGGCGTTCGCCGCGGATGGCAGCGCCCCGGCCGCGCTCCTCGGCGGCATCGCCCGCTACGAGCTGGGCGACGACGCATCCGCCGAGCGGCTCCTGCGCGCGGCCGAGCGGGAGCCCGCGCACCGCGAGGAGGCGCGCTTCTACCTGGGGCTCGTCGCGCTGCGCGCCGGCGACGGGACGCGGGCCGCGTCGCTCCTCGAGGGCGCGGCGGCGAACCCGGCGCTCGCGAGCCCCGCCCTGGATCTCGCCCGCCTCGCCCGGAGAGATGGCCGGCTCGTCCTGTCGTTCCTCGCCGAGTCCGGCTGGGACTCGAACGTCAACCTGGGCCCGGGCGGCCCCGAAGGCGTCGCGCCCAGGTCCGACGGCACGGCGTCGCTCTCCGCCTCGGCCCTGTGGCGCCCGCGAGGCGCCCGCGGTCCGTACCTGCGCGCCGGCGGGCTCTGGCACGAGCTCGCCCGGCTCGACGCGTACGATCTGGGCGGGGTCGAGGCGGCCGCCGGCTGGCAGCTCCGCGCCGGAAACCGTGGCGCGGCCGCGGAGTACGAGTACGCGCACCGGGCCCTCGGCGGAGAGGACTACCTGGGCGCCCATCGGCTCCTCGCCTCGGGCTGGCTGCGCCGCGGCCGGGCGGCCGTGACCGGAAGCTACGCCGTGCGCTTCGAGTCTTACGCCGGCAACTGGTCGCCGTTCTCCGGAGTCCTGCAGCGGGCCGAGGCGCGCGCCTCGCTCGACGCGACCTCGCGGCTCCGGCTCGGCGTCGCGTACGCCGGCGCGCGGGACGCCGCGGACGAGCCCGTCCTCTCCTTCTGGGAGCACGGCCCGCGCGCCGAGGCGCGCGTCCTCCTCGGGCGCGCCCGGCTGGGGGTCGATCTCGGGCTCACCTTCCGGTCCTACGACGCGTTCGACGCCGCGCTCGGCGCCCGGCGCCGCGACACCTACCTCGACGGCGCGACGTTCCTTGAGGTGGATCTCGCCGACCGCTGGATCGCGCGGGCGGGCGTCGTCGGCCGGCACGCGCTGTCCAACGTCGACGCCCTCTCCTACGACCAGGTCGCGCCCTCGGTGGCGATCGGTTACACGCTGGGACGGTAGTGTCCCTCGCGCGCATTCCCCTCGCCGCGGCCGCCGTCGGCCTCGCCGTCGCGCTCACCGCGACGCTGTCCCTGCATCGCTCCGCGACTGGCGCGCTCGATCGGGTCCTCGAGGAGCGGCTCCGCGGCGCGGGCACCGCCGCGGCCGAGCTCCTCGCCGACGTCCCCCCGACCTCCCAGCGCCTGCGCGCCATCATGACGGCGAACGCGCTCGAGGGAGCGTACGTGCTCTCGCCGGAGCTCGTCGTGCTCGCCGACGCGACCGGGCCCGCGGGTGCGCGGGCGGACCTCTTGCGCGTGGACGCGGGTCGCGTCGCGCGCGCGCTCCGCGGCGAGGCCTCGATCGCGTTCGGGTACGCCGTCGGCGACCTGCCCGTCGCGACCGGCTACTTCCCGATCCGGGGACCGGACGCCCCCCGCGCGGTGCTGGCCCTCGAGGCGGGCGAGTCGTTCGCGCAGGCGCGGGCGGGGGTCCGGCGTGCGCTCCTCGTGGCGGTCGTCGTCTCGGTGCTCGGGGCGCTGAGCCTGGCCGCGCTCGGGATCCACTGGGCGCGCGGCGAGGCGCAGCGCCGCGTCGGCGCAGAGCGGGCCGCGCGCGGCGACGCCCTCGCGCGGATGGGGGCCATGGTCGCCCACGAGATCCGCAACCCGCTCGGCGTGATCCGCGGTGCGGTCGAGCTCGTCCGCGAGCGGACCGCGGGCGCGCTCGGCCCGCGCGACCGGGAGGCGCTGGAGGACGTGCTCGGCGAGGTCGAGCGGCTCCGGCGGCTCACCGACGACTTCCTCGACCTCGCGCGCGAGCCGTCGATCTCGCCCGCGGAGCTGGACGCGGCCGCGGTGGCGGACGAGGCCGCCCGCGGGCTCGCGCGCTCCCACCCGCGGGTGGAGGTCCGGCTCGCGGTCCCGCCGCTCCCCGTGCGCGCCGATCCCGCGCGCCTGCGGCAGGTGCTCTCGAACCTCCTCCAGAACGCCGCCGAGGCCGGCGCCAGGCGAATCGAGATCCGGGGGTCGGCCGTGGACGGCGCGGTGGTCCTCGAGGTGCGGGACGACGGGCGCGGGATCGATCCCGCGCTGCGCGCGCGGCTGTTCGAGCCGTTCGCGACGGGGCGCAAGGACGGCGCGGGGCTGGGGCTCGCCATCGCGCGCAGGATCGTGGAGCGGCACGGCGGCGAGCTGCGGCTCGTCGCGGGGCCCGGGCCGGGCGCTGCGTTCGAGGTGCGCCTGCCCCGGAGCACTGGATAGGAGCCTCTCATGGCGCGGATCCTGGTCGTGGACGACGAGCCGAAGCTCGGGAAGCTCGTCGCCGAGATGCTGGAGCTCGACGGACACGAGCTCGAGCGCGCCACCTCCGGGCGCGACGCGCTCGTCCGGCTCGCGGCCTCGCGCTTCGACCTCGTGGTCACGGACCTGCGCATGCCAGACGTGGACGGGCTCGCCGTGCTGCGCGCCGCGCGGGCCCTCCCGCAGCCGCCCGACGTGATCGTCATGACCGCCTACGCCTCCGCCGAGTCGGCGGTCGAGGCGATGAAGGCGGGCGCCGTCGACTACGTGACGAAGCCGTTCTCCATGGACGAGCTCCGGCTCCGCGTCCGCCGCCTCGTCTCGCAGCGCGGCGCCGAGGCGCGGGAGGCCCGGCTCGTCGCCCGGCTCACGCCCGAGCTCGTCGCGGAGAGCCCCGCCATGCGCGCGGCGCTGCAGGCGGCCCGCCAGGTCGCGGCGACGGACGCGACCGTGCTGCTCCTCGGCGAGAGCGGCACGGGCAAGTCGCAGCTCGCGCGGTTCATCCACTACCAGGGGCGCCGGGCCGCCGGCCCGCTCGTCGAGGTGCACTGCGCGGCGCTGCCGGAGACGCTCCTCGAGGGCGAGCTCTTCGGCCACGAGAAGGGGGCCTTCACCGGCGCGACCCAGCGCAAGGCCGGCCACCTCGCCGCCGCGGACCGCGGCACCCTGTTCCTGGACGAGATCGGCGAGATCACCCAGCCCACGCAGGTGAAGCTCCTGCGCTTCCTGCAGGATCGCCGCTTCGTGCCGCTCGGCGCGACCGAGGAGCGGACGGTGGACGTGCGGGTCGTGTCCGCGACGAACCGCGACCTCGCGGGCGCCGTCGCGGAGGGCGCCTTCCGCGAGGACCTGTTCTACCGCCTGAACGTGTTCGCCATCGCGGTGCCGCCGCTGCGGGACCGGCGCGAGGACGTGCTCCCCCTCGCGGAGCGCTTCCTGGCCGCCCGCGGCCTGCCGCCCGAGAAGCTCGGCCCGAGCGCGCGCGAGCGGCTCGTCCAGCACCGCTGGCCGGGGAACGTGCGCGAGCTCGAGAACGTCCTCGAGCGGGCCCCCCACCGCGGGGGCGCGCACGCCCCCGGGGGGGCGCACGGCCCCCCGGGGCCCGCGCAGCGCGCGCGCCGCGTGGGCGACCTGCTCGTCGAGGGCTTCAGCCTCGACGCGCTCGAGCGCGAGCTCCTCCACGCCGCGCTCGAGCGCGCGGGCGGGAACAAGACGCACGCCGCCCGGATGCTGGGCGTCACCCGGCGCCGCCTCTACTCGCTCCTCGCGAGCCACGAGGGCGAGGGCGGCCCGGAGTCCGACGTGCCGTGAGCGGCTGCCGGTGTCGGCGCCCGCTGCACGGCGAACGTGCGGGCGTGCGGCGGCTTTGCTAAACAGCCCGGATGCGCATCGTGGTCGTCGGAGCAGGGGGCGTGGGCGGGCTGCTCGGGGGGCTGCTCGCCCGCTCGGGCGTCGAGGTCGCCGTCGTCGCGCGCGGCGCGCACCTCGAGGCGATCCGGCGGGACGGGCTCGCGGTCGATTCGTCGCTCGGCGCGTTCACCGTGCGCGTCGCCGCGGACGCAGCGCCCGGTGCGCTCGGACCGGCCGACGCGGTGCTGGTGGCGGTGAAGGCGTGGCAGATCACGGAGGTCGCCCCCTCCCTCGCGCCGCTCGTCGCGCAGGGCGGCGTCGCCGTCCCGCTGCAGAACGGCGTGGAGGCGGCCGACCGGCTTGCGGAGGCGCTCGGCCCCGAGCACGTCGCGGGCGGGACCATCAACGTCCTCTCCTGGATCGCCGGCGCGGGGCGCGTGCAGCACGTCGGGCCACCCCCGCGCCTCGCCATGGGCGAGCGAGGCGCCCTCGCCGCGGCGCCCTCCCCGCGCCTCGAGGCCGTCGCCGCGGTCCTGAGGGCCGCGGGCGCGGAGGCGGCGGTCACCCCGGAGATCGAGACCGCCATCTGGGAGAAGTTCCTCTTCGTCGAGCCGCTCGGGGCGATCGGCGCCGTGACGCGCGCCCCCGTGGGCGTCCTCCGCGCCGTCCCCGAGACCCGCGCCCTCCTCGCCGCGGCGCAGGAGGAGATCGCCGCGCTCGCCCGCGCGCGGGGCGTGGCCCTCCCGCCGGACGCCGCCGCCCGGGCGCTCAAGCGCGTGGACGGGGTCCAGCCCGACGGGACGATCTCCATGCAGCGCGACGTCGGCGCGGCCCGTCCGTCGGAGCTCGAAGATCAGCCCGGGGCGGTGGTGCGCCTCGCCCGCGCCGCGGGCGTACCGGCGCCGGTCCACGAGGCGCTGCTCGCGGCGCTGCTCCCGCAGGAGCTCGCGGCGCGCGGGCGGATCGAGCCGTTCACGCGGACCTGACGGCGACGCCGCGGCGGGCTTCACGGCCGCGACCGGAGCCCGACGAGGAGCGTGAGGTCGGCCCCACGGTACGGGCTGAAGACGTTCTCCGCGATCCCCGCCTGCAGCTCGACGCGGCGGGCGAGCGCGAACGTCGCTCCCCCGAGCACGTAAGCCGTCGCGCGGTCGACCTGGCCGAGGCCGGAGCCGGCGAGCGGCGAGAGATGGCCGCTCGCCTGGACCTGGAGCGCCACGCGTTCCCCGAGGCCCAGCGTCCAGCCCAGGTTCGCCGCGCCGTAGGGTCGCGTCGTCACGTTCACCTCCGGAAGGCGAGCGGTGGGAACCCCGAGGTCGAGCTGGAGTCGCACCGCGCTCGCGGTCCAGCGGAAGCCCGCGAGCACGCTGGCGCCGAGATCGAGCTCCTCGCTCCCGTAGGGCAGCCTTCCCGTGGGGAGCTTGAGCGCGCCGCGCACGGAGAGCGCTCCGCGTCCCAGGTTCGCGACGCTCACCTTGAGCCCGGCCCAGACGTCTCCCACGCCGGCGCCCGGGCCGTCCCGCGAGACCTCGCCGCCCCCACGGCGCGCGAGCTCGAAGCGGGCGACGTTCCGGGGACGGCCTCTTCGCTGCGGGTTCGACGCGTGGAACAGGCGCTCCGCGAGCTCGATGGCCCGGTCGAGAAAGCCGCCGGAGTCCACCACGAAGGGCACCGCGAGCTGCGCCTCGACCCCGCGCGCGATCCCTCGGCGCAGGAACAGCGTGGGCTGCGCCGCCTCGACGTGGACGTCGAGGGTGAACCGCTCGTTCTCCGCGACGAGGAGGCTGTTGGCGTATAGCAGGCGCAGCTCGAGCGCGAGCCGCCGGGCCGCGAGCGTCTCCGGCGCCTCGAAGGGGAGCTGGAGGAACAGCCGCGCCAGCGGCGCCGGCTCCTGCCACGCGAGGGGCGGCGGAGCCACGGCGGCTGCGCCCGCGGGGGCGTCCACCGCGCCGGCGCGGACGGCCCCGCAGATCGGCGCGAGCGCCATGATCGCGGCGAGCGCTCTCACACCGGTACGTCTTCCCTCCCGATCAGCGGAGCGCCAGCGCCGGCGAGCGTCGCGCCCGCGGGGATCGCTCGCGCACATGGCGGCACATCGCCGCTCATCGCCGCATGGCCGGCAGCCGGCCGTGCGCGCGACGGGCCGCCCGTGTCGTTGTAAGAAGGGACGCATGAAGCCCGAATCCTGGAGGAACTCCGTGCTCCGCAGACCTCAGCGCCTCACCCCGCTCGCCCTCGCCGCGGCGCTCGCCGCGACGCTCGCCTGCGGCGGCTCCGACAAGAAGTCCTCGTGTGACGTGGCCAAGCAGACCGGCTGCGCCTCCGGCCAGGTGTGCGAGGTGCTCGAGGGCGGGACGAGCCTCTGCACGCAGCCGCTCGTCATCCGCGGCAACGTGTTCGACCTCGGCACCGCCGCGGGCATCGAGAGCGCCCGCGTGGTCGCGCTCGACGCGAACCGCTCGCCCATCAGCACCGTCGCGATCACCGACGCCGCGGGCGACTTCAGCATCCAGGTCGCGAACGCCCGGTCGAAGGACGGCAAGCCGGTCGCGCGCGACGTCTTCCTCCGCGCCGACGCGGCGGGATACGCGACGTTCCCGTCGGGCATCCGCGAGGCGCTGCCCGTCA
Organism: Anaeromyxobacter sp. SG66; assembly: GCF_022690805.1. NCBI lineage: Bacteria > Pseudomonadati > Myxococcota > Myxococcia > Myxococcales > Anaeromyxobacteraceae > Anaeromyxobacter > Anaeromyxobacter sp. SG66. The sequence goes on along the minus strand of NZ_JALCZC010000020.1, from coordinate 46,215 downwards.
ACACCGCCGCGGCCGCTCTCGTGGACGGGCGCTACGAGCTCGCCGACCCGCAGACCACCGACGTGGGCCTGCTCGAGCTCCCCTCCGCCGGCACCGGGACGATCTCCGGCACGGCCGCGGTCCCGGCGAACCAGCCGGGCGTGCTCGTGGTCGCGGAGCCCGCCGCGGGCGGACCCGGGTCGAGCGCGCTCGCCGACCGCAACGGCGACTACGCGATCTTCAACCTCGCCCCCGGCGACTACACGGTCCAGGCGTACGCGCGCGGCGCGGTCCACGCTCCCCGGACCGCGACGGTGGCCGCGGATGCGGTGACCGACGTGGATCTCTCCCTCGTCTCCGGGGCGGCGGGTGCGAAGGTCACCGGGCAGGTCAGCCTCGTGAACCGCGGCGCCGGCACGGGCACGTCCGTGGTCCTCGTCGTCGAGTCCACCTTCGACCCTGCCCTCCTCCGCGGCGAGACGCCCCCTGGCCTGCGCGCTCCCGGGCCGAGCACGGCGCCGAACCTCGACGGCGCCTTCGAGATCGCGGGCGTCCCGCCCGGCCGCTACGTCGCGCTCGCGGCGTTCGAGAACGACTTCCTCGTGCGCGACCCGGACGTCTGCCAGGGTGGGACCGAGCTCGTGCACTTCGACGTGACCGGCGCGCAGCCGGTGTCGCTCGAGACCTTCAAGATCACGGGCTCGCTCGACGTCATCTCTCCCGGCGCGGACGGCCCGGAGCTCCTCACCACGGCCAGCCCGATCATCTTCTCCTGGGTGGACGACAGCTCGGAGACGGCCTACGAGATCACCGTGGTGGACGCCTTCGGCAACGAGGTGCTCCCCCCCACGCGGATCCCCGGCGTGAGCGGAGGGACGCCGACGTTCACGTATCCCGGCACGCTCGCTCCCGGCTACTACCAGTTCAAGGTGAAGTCGGTGAAGGGCCTCTGCACCCCGCCCGGCGCCTCGAGCCCGGTCACCCAGTACATCTCGCAGACCGAGGACCTGAAGGGCGTCTTCATCGTGCCCTGACGGTCCTCCTCGGCGATCGATCCCCGGCCGCGTCCGCCGTCGCCTCAGGGCGCCGCGGGCGCGGCCGACTCGTTCTCGGAGGCGAGCCGCGGCGCGTCGTGCGCGAGGGGCAGCCGGACGGTGAAGATCGTGCCCGTCCCCTCCAGGCTCGCGACGGCGACGGAGCCGGCGTGCGCCTCGACGAGCCGCCGGACCACGTAGAGCCCGAGCCCCGTGCCCGCCACCGCCGACCGCAGGCTGCCGGTCCGCCGGAACGGCTCGAAGATCGTCGCCCGGTCGCGCTCCGAGATCCCGATCCCCTGGTCCGCCACCTGGATCACGGCCTCGCCGGACGCCACGCGCAGGGTGGCCCGCACCTCGCCCCCGGCGGGCGAGTACTTGATCGCGTTCGAGAGCAGGTTCGCGAGCACCTGCTCGATCCGGAGCGGATCGCAGTAGACGGGCACGGGGTGATCGGGGACCTCGGACACGAGCCGGTGGCCCGGCGAGGTGCCCTCGAAGAGCTCGAGCGCGGCGCGCACGAGCTCACGCAGGTCCACCCGCTCCACGCGCATCTCGACCTCGCCCGCCTCGATGCGCGCCGTGTCGAGGAGGTCGTTCAGCATCCGCTCGAGCTTCGTCGCCTGCCGGCGCACCACCTCGAACGCGCGCCGCATGCGCACCTCCGGCGGCAACGGACCGCCGGGCGGCACCGCCGCCGCGGTGAGCTTCAGGGCGGAGATGGGGTTGCGCAGGTCGTGCGCGACGCTCGCGAGGAACGCCGCCTGTCCCTGACGCTGCCGCGCGAGCGCGTCCGCCATCCGGTTGAAGTCGCGCGCCATCCGAGCGACCTCCTCCGGTCCCACCTCGCGCGCCCGCACCAGCGGGTCTCCCCCGCCGAAGCGCGCGAGCGCGTCGGAGAGCTCCAGCACCGGCCGGAGCGCCCGCGTCTTCAGCCACCACCCCAGCACCCCCGACGCGAGCACCAGGGTGAGCGCGAGGGAGATCCCGGCGACGTTCGCGATCCGCTGCCAGCGGGCGGCGCTCGCGCGCGCCGCCCGGGCGTGCGCGATGTTCACGTCGACGAGCGCCCCCACCGCGGCGTAGGCCCGCTCCAGCCGCTCCTCGATGCCAGGCGCGCCCATCCGGCTCGCGAGGAGGTACTCCCCGACCGCGTCGACCGCCTCGTGCGCCGCGGCGTGCTCCTCCTGGGTCGCGAGCAGCCGGTCGGCGTCGACGAGGTGCGAGGCGAGCCGCCGCTCGTGATCCATGCGCACGAGCGCATCGCGCGAGCGCGCGTGCACGAGCAGATCGATCGCCGCCTCCTCGGCCTCGCGCACGCTCTCGGCAGACGCGAGGATCGCGCCGTTCGCGCCCTGCAGCGCCGCCGTGATGACGCCGAAGGCGCCGGCCGCAAGGACCCCGAGGCTGGCGAAACCGGCCAGTACGGCGATGAGGCTCGCCTGCAAGCTCGTCTTCGTACGAAGGCTCCTCGTGCAGGGATAGGGATCGACCTTCCACAGCGTGAAGCGCGCTCGTCCGTTCTGGTGGGGGGTCGGACTCTCGGCCGCATCCGCGCGCGGGGCTCGGTGCAGGGCGGGGTCCCTCCTCCCGCTGCGGCGGTGGCGCGCGGCCCCACAGGACCGCCGCCCGTCACGCGGGCCTCACCTCCGCGGTGGCGCGGAGCACCAGCGCGCCGGCCACGCCGGAGGCGAGCGAGCCTGCGAGGACCCCGAGCTTCGCCTGGGCGAGCAGGGCCGGATCGGACGCGTAGGCGAGGTCCGCGATGAAGATCGAGACGGTGAAGCCGATGCCTGCGACGATCGCGACGCCGAGGAGCTTGGCGTAGGAGGCGCCGCCGGGCATCGGCGCGAGGCCGAGCCGCACCGCGCCCGCCGCGAAGGCGAAGATCCCGACCTGCTTGCCGACGAACAGCGCGGCGGCCGTCCCGACGGCGACGTCGCCGAGCGGCTCGATGCCTCCCCCGCCGCCGAGCGCCACGCCCGAGTTCGCGAGCGCGAAGAGCGGCATCACGCCGAACGCCACCCATGGGTGGAGCGCGTGCTCGAACCGCGCGAGGGGCGCCTCCAGGTCCTCGATCGAGTCCTCGATCCGCAGCAGCGCCTCGGAGTCGAGCTCCTCGTCGCCCGAGGTCCCGAGGAGCCCGCGGACGTGCTCCCCGAGCCCGGCGAGCACCTCGCGCGGACCGCGGCGAGGCCTCGCGGGGATGGCGAGACCCAGCACGACCCCCGCGATGGTCGCGTGGATCCCGGCGTGGTGGAGCGCCCACCAGAGGAGCACGCCTCCTGCCGCCCAGGGCGCCCAGCTCCGCACGAACGCGCGCGACATCGCCCACAGGCCGGCGGCCACCGCCGCAGCCAGGACGAGCCAGCGCGCGTCGAGCCCGTGCCCGTAGAACAGCGCGATGACGAGGATGCCCCCGATGTCGTCGAAGATCGCGAGCGCCGTCAGGAAGACGACGAGCCCGTGCGGCACCCGGCGGCCGAGGAGCGCCAGCACGCCGATGCTGAAGGCGATGTCCGTCGCCATCGGGATGCCCCAGCCGCGCGCGCCGGGCCCGCCCGCGTTGAACGCGAGGAACACGGCGGCGGGGACGAGCATCCCGCCCACGGCCGCGACGGCCGGGAGCGCCGCCTGGGCCGGCCGGCGCAGCTCGCCGACCGCGAGCTCGCGCTTGATCTCCATGCCCACCACGAAGAAGAAGACCGTCATGAGCCCGTCGTTCACGAGCTCCAGCAGCGTGAACCGCGCGACGGCGCCGCCCACGCCCAGCGCGAGCTCGGTCTCGAGCACGCCCTGGTAGAGCTCGGCGCCTCCGAAATTCACCCACGCGAGCGCGCCGAGGGCCGCGGCGAGGAGCACGATCCCGCTCGCGGCCTCCAGGCGGAAGAAGGCCAGGAACGGCCGCACGACCGCGCCGAAGAGCGGCGCGAGCGGGGTGCGCGCAGGGACTCGATCGTTCATCCAGGCTCCGGCTCCGCGCGGGCGGGGCGAGAGACGAGCATGCACGCCCGCCCGCTCCCCGTCGACGTGAATCGGCCTCGCGTCCGTTGCGGCACCAACGGTCGCGCCGCGGGGCGTCGGCGAGCCCGAACAAGATGATCATCGAGGCCGGCCGCGGCCCGGCCGGGATGCGGCTTTACGTGCGGGCATCGCGGAGTATCCTCTCGCGCCATGTCCGACCCCCCGTCGCGTCCCCCACCCTGGCGTGCGCTGGCGCGCGCGCTGTCCCGCTGGGTGGACGCCGCGGGCTCGACCGGGCGGGCGCTCCAGGGCGGCCTGTCGCTGCTCGTCCCGGAGGCGCCGCTCGAGCTGCGCATCGCGGGGCGCGTGCTCCTCCACGCCGCCGTGGTCGGCCTGCTCGCGGGGGTGGTCGGCGCCGCCTTCTTCGCCGCGCTCGAGCTCGGCCAGCGCGTCCTCCTGCACGGCCTCGCCGGCTTCGAGCCGGCGCGCGCTCGAGGGGAGGTGGTCGTCGCAGCCGCGAAGACCGCGGCGTTCCGGCCCTGGCTCCTCGCGCTCCTGCCCGCCGCGGGCGGCCTCGTGAGCGGGCTCCTCACGAGCGCGTTCGCCCCGGAGGCGGCCGGCGGCGGCGGCGACGCGACGATCGAGGGGTACCACCGCGGCGGCCTGTTCCGCTGGCGGGTCGTGCCGGTGAAGTTCGCCGCGGCCTTCGCCGCGCTGTCGTCCGGCGGGTCCGGCGGGCGCGAGGGCCCGACGATGCAGATCGGCGCGGCCATCGGCTCGGTCGCGGCGCGGCTCCTCCCCACCAGCCGCCGGGAGCGGCGCGTCCTCTTCGTGGCCGGCATCGCCGCGGGCATCGCGGCCGTGTTCCGCACCCCGCTCGGCGCCGCCCTGCTCGCGACGGAGATGCTGTACCGGGACGACTTCGAGGCCGACGCGCTGGTGCCGTCGATCCTCGCGAGCGTCATCTCCTACTCGGTCGTGATCGCCGCGTTCGGCGAGACGACCCTCCTCGGCCTGTCGCTGCGGTTTCCGTTCTCGCCACGCCAGCTTCCGCTCTTCGCGGTCCTCGCGGTCTTCGTCTCGCTCGCCGCGGTGGGCTTCGTGCGCATGCTCCGGGCGGTGCAGGCCCTCTCGCGCAGGACGCCCGGCCCCCGCTGGCTGCGCCCCGCCCTGGGCGGTCTCGGGGCCGGCGTGCTCGGCGCCGGGATCGCCGTCGCGCTGGGAGCCTGGCTCGGCCCGGAGGCCCGGGGATTCGGCGTGATGGGCGGCGGGTACGGGACCGCGCAGGTCGCGATGGACGGCGCGCCGTGGTTCCCCGCCGGGTGGCAGCTCGTGGCGCTCCTGCTCGCCATGGCGGCGGCCAAGGCGATCGCGTCCGCCCTCACCATCGGGTTCGGCGCGGCGGTCGGTGACTTCGCCCCCTCCCTCGTCGTGGGCGCGCTGGTCGGCGCCGCGTTCGGGTACGCCGCCCGGGCGGCGTTCGGCGATCCCGGGATCGAGCCGGCGGCGTTCGCGCTCGTCGGGATGGGCGCGTTCTACGGGGGCGTCGCGCACGTGCCGCTCTCCGCGCTCGTGCTCGTCGCGGAGCTCGCCGGGAGCTACGACCTGCTCGTCCCGATGATGCTGACGGTCGGGATCTCGTACGTGGCGCTCAGGCGCTGGTCGCTCTACCCCGCCCAGCCGCGGAGCCGCGCCACGGCGACCGGCGGCGCGAGCGACGTGCTGCGACAGGCGCTGGCGCGGCCCGCGGCCGAGCTGCTCGTGCTGCCCGACCTGCCGGACTTCCCCGAGGAGGCCCCGCTCTCCGCCGTGGCGGCGGCGAGCGCCGGCACGAGCCAGCGGGTCGCGCTCGTCCGCGGGGCCGACGGACGCCCGCGGGGCCTCGTCGATCTCGCCCTCCTCGGCGCGCTCGATCCCGCCGAGCTCGGCTGGACGCGCGCGGCCGACGCGATGGTGCCCTTCGCCGCGCTCTCGCCCTCGGCGTCGTGGCGCGACGCCATCGCGGCGCTGCACCGGCACGGCCTGCCGCAGCTCCCCATCGTCCAGGCGGGCGCCGTGCTCGGCTGGGTGGGGGAGCGCGAGCTCGCGCGCGCAGCCCTCGAGCTGGAGCTCGGAGCGACGCCCCCGCTCGCGCCCGCCTCGGGCGAGCCCGGCTAGGGCGGAGCTACCGCTCTGGCTGGACCGCGCGCGCGAGCGACTCCGCCCGCGACTCCCGCCCGTCGAGGCGGCTGCGCTCCTCCACGAGGAGGCGGAGGAGATCGTCGATCGCCTCCTGGCTGGCGAGCCGGTACGCCGCGGCGCTCGCCTCGCTCGCGCCGATCACCACGCCGACGACTCCGGGCGCCCGGAACGCGTCCTCGTCGGTGGCGTCGTCGCCGACGTACAGGGCGGTCCGGCAGCCGCTCCGCTCGAGGAGCTCCGCGATGGCGTCCCCCTTCGTCGGCGCGTCCGCCGGGACCGCGTTCACGACCGCGTGGCCGCCGAAGACGCGCGCCCCCGGGAGCGCGGCGGCCGCCTCGCGGATCGCGAGCTCGGCGGCGGCCGGCTCCGCCGCGCGCCGGTAGTGGATCGCGATCGAGAGCCCCTTGTCCTCGATCTCGACGCCCGGGAGGTCGCCGAGGCGCGCCGTGAGCGCCGCGCGCCAGCCGAGCACCGTCCCGCGCGGGGACCGGTCCACCGGCCCGAACCCCGCCTCCGCGCCGTGGTTCCCGACCCACGCCACGAGGGGCACGCCCTCGAGCCGGGGGGCGAGATCCGCGCGGGAGCGCCCCGAGACCACGACGCACGGGTAGAGCAGCGCCGCGACGCGCAGGAGCGCGCGCGTGTCGGGCCGCATCAGGGCGCGGCCGGGCTCGTCCACGATGGGGGCGAGCGTGCCGTCGAAGTCGAACGCGAGGAGCGCCCGGTCGTGCGCGATCGCGGCGATGGCCTGCCGCGAGGGCGCGGCGAGCAGGTCGGGGATCATGGCTTCACCTCGTGGACGCTGCGCAGGCCCAGGTTGAGCCGGGTGGAGAGGCGGTCCCGCTGGCGGAGGCGCGCCGCGTCCACGAGCATGCGCCCCGCCCATCGGTACACGTTGAAGTCGGCCACGAACGCGCGCATCGCGCGCATGCGGGCCGCCTGCTCGTCGGGAGGCATGGCGATGGCCGTCGCGAGCGCCGCGCTCGCCTCCTCGATGTCGTACGGGTTCACGAGGAGCGCCTCGGTGAGCTCGCGCGCCGCGCCGGTGAAGCGCGAGAGCACGAGCACGCCGCGCTCGTCGTCCCGGGCCGCCACGAACTCCTTGGCGACGAGGTTCATGCCGTCGTGCAGCGAGGAGACGTAGCAGACGTCGGCGGCGCGGAGGTACCGGAAGATGGTGGGCGGCTCGTGGTGCGCGCGCAGGAGCGCGATCGGCCGCCACGCACCCTCCGCGAAGCGGGCGTTCACGCGGCTGGCGATCGCGTCGACCCGCTCGGAGAGCTCGCGGTACTTGTCGATGAGCGTGCGGCTCGGCGCGGAGAGCTGGACGAACGTGAAGCGGCCGCGCAGGTGCGGGAAGCGCTCGAGGAGCCGCTCCACCGCGAGCAGCCGCTCCTCGATGCCCTTCGTGTAGTCGAGCCGATCCACCCCGACGCCGAGCTTCGCGTCGGGCGGGAGCCCCAGCTCCGCGAGCACCTGCCGCCGGCACTCCGAGGGCGGCGGCGCCTCCGCGGCCCAGCGGTTCGGCCAGTCGATCGAGATCGGGTAGGCGCGCACGAGCGACTCGCGGCCGCCGAGCACGACCGACTGCCGCTCGCGGTCGAGGCGCGCCTCGAGGAAGCGGTCCACCCCGTCGAAGAAGTTGTTGCAGTGGAGCTGGGTGTGGAAGCCGACGACGCTCGAGCCGAGCATGCCGTCGAGCAGCTCGTTCGCCCACGGGCAGATCCCGAAGCGCTCGGCGTTCGGCCAGGGGACGTGCCAGAAGCTGATGATGGTGGCGCGCGGCAGCCGCTCGCGGATCATCCGGGGCGCGAGGGCGAAGTGGTAGTCCTGCACGAGGACGATCGGGTCGGGCCCGTCCACCTCCTCGCAGACGGCCTCGGCGAAGCGGCGGTTCACGCGCTGGTACTCGCGCCAGTCCTGCGCGCGGAACACCGGTCGCGTATGCGCCACGTGGCAGAGCGGCCAGAGGCCCTCGTTCGCGAAGCCGTAATAGTAGCCGCGCTCCTCCTCCGGCGTGAGCCACACCCGGCGGATCGCGTAGGACTCCTCGCCCGGCGGGACGCGCACCCGGTCGTGGCCGTCCACCGCGGCGCGGTCGGCGGTGCCGCTCCCGTGCGCGACCCACACGCCCGAGCAGGCGCGCATCACCGGCTCGAGCGCGGTCACGAGGCCGCTCGCCGGGTGCAGCACGCGCATGCTCCCGTCCGCCGCGCGGTCGTGGATGTAGGGCTCGCGGTTCGCCAGCGTGACGATCCCCTCGCCGTGGAGCGTCTCCGTCAGCGTCCGGTGGAGCCGCTCGGCCGACCAGCGCCCGCCGGTGCCGTGGCCCTGCTCCGCGGCGAGGTCCGACACGAGCTGGCGGACGTCGGACAGCAGCGGCTGGAACTCCTTGCGCGGGGAGCGGACGCCGGCGCCCGGGACGGAGCGCCCGAGGGTGAGGACCCGGCGCAGCTCCTCGTTCCACGTCCGCCACGACAGGCGCCGCACGAACACGGTGAGGATCGAGGCGAGGATCGCGACGATCGCGAACGCGCCGGCGGTGTAGCGGCGCAGCGCGGCCTCGCGGCGCGCGACGAAGCTGAGGTCGTGGACGAGCGCGACGTGGGCGAGGACCGCCCCGTCGTCGTCGAGGAGAGGCTGGACGGTGAAGTGGACGAGCCCGCCCTCCGCGTCCTCGACCCGGTCGAGCTCGAGCCGCTCCCCCTCGGCCGGGACCCCGAACCGCTCGCCGAGCGCGTCGCACTCGTACGCGCTCGGGCCGACCCCCGTGCGCGCCACGGTCCGCATCCCGCGCCCGCACACCGACGCCGCCATGATGCGGTCGTCGCGGGCGATCTCGGCGAGCACCGCCCCCACCCGCCGCCGATCGCCCGACGCGAGGTGCGTGGCGAGCGCCTCGCGGGCGCCAGCCACCACGAGGTGCGCGCGCAGGCCGACGTCCTTCTCGTACCAGGCCCGGGCCGTCCCGTTCAGGAGCGCAGCGGCCGCCCAGGCGAGCCCCGCCAGGACGACCACCAGCGGGAGGAGGACCCGAACGAAGGCTCGCACCCGGGCATAGTGCGATCGACTCGTTTGTGTTGCAACCGGCCCCGCGGGCCCACGAGCGGACGGCTCCGCGCGGCGCACCCCGCCGGTGGCGCGCCCGCCACGCAGACGGGTCGCGTCCGCGGCTCTGCAGGGTGGCAGGGATCAGTTCCGGGCGGCCTGCCCGGCGGCCATGCGCTGGGCGCGGCCCGGCTCGACGGCCTGCGGCGGGCAGAACGCCCGCACGACCGACACCAGCCGCTCGAGGTCGAACGGCTTCTCGAGGTGACCGTCCGCGCCGGGCGGGCGCTCCTTCACCGCCGCGCTCATCGTCACGACCGCGAGCGAGCGGAGCCGCGCGTCGGCGCGGATGCGCCCGAGCAGCGCCACCCCGTCGAGCCGCGGGAGGAAGAGGTCGAGCAGCACCAGCGTGGGCCGGAGCCCAGCGTCGTGCAGGATCTCCCAGCCGTCCTCGCCGTCGACGGCCACCTCGACCCGCGCTCCGAGGAGCTCGAGCAGGTCCGCGAGCGCCTCGCGGATTCCGGGATCGTCCTCGACGAGGAGGACCGATGTGCGGCTCAGCGGCATCTCGCCCGAAATCTCCGCCCTCACCCCGGTTTCGGCTACCCCACCCGTCACCCCACGGTCGCGCGACGCCGAACGGTCGCACCGGCGCCGCCCCCCTGCCTCCTGCATCGACAGGGGCCGGGGAGCATGGTTTTCTCCCGCCATGTTCCAGGTGAGGCAAGACTCGCCGTATCCGGCCCTCCTCGCAGCCTGGAGCGCGCCCGGCGCGCCCGAGCCCCAGCTGCTCGACTCGACCCGCGAGGCGCTCGCGTCGGTCCGCCCGGACGACCTCCCGGCCGTCCGCCCGCTCGCCGAGCGCCTGGTGGCCCGGCTCGGGGACCCTGCCACGGCGCGGGCCGCGCGCCGCTCGCTCCACGCGCTCCTCGACGGCGTGCGCCGCCGCTTCTTCACGGGCTCGCTCGCGCCCGAGGCGATCGAGCCGTGGCTCGAGGTCGTCCTGCCGGTGCTCACGGCGACGGACTACACGCTCGGCGAGCTCCTCCGCGCTCGCGAGGAGTCGGATCCGAAGACGGTCGCGTTCCGCGTGATCGGCGACGATCCGGCCGAGCTGACCGTCGCCGAGGTGGCGCGCCGGACGCGCGCGATCGCGCGCGGGATCCTCGCGCTCGTGGACGACGAGCCGGGCGCGAAGGTCGCCATCCTCTCCGAGAACTCGCTCGAGGCGGCGCTCTGCGACCTCGCCTGCCTCACGAACGGCATCGTCGACCTGCCGCTGCCCGCGAACGCCGTCGCCGAGCAGATCGTCTACATGCTGAAGCACTCGGGCGCGCGCGTGCTGCTCGCGTCCGACGAGGAGCAGGTCGCGAAGGTCCTGCCCTCCCTGCCGGCCCTGCCCGAGCTCCGGGAGATCGTGGTCTTCTCCCGGACCGCGGCCGAGCGGAACGGGCTGCTCACGCTCGAGCAGATGGTCGGTCAGGGGGCGGAGTTCGACGACGGAGAGCGCGCCGCGCGCGCCGCCCGCGTGCGCGCCCGCGACGTGGCGACGGTGATGTACACCTCCGGCACCACCGGCAAGCCGAAGGGCATCCTCTTCACGCACGAGAACATCGTCTCGAAGCGCTTCTGCCGGGCCTTCGCGCTGCGCGAGGTGAACGAGGGCGACGTCTTCCTCTGCTACCTGCCGCTCTACCACACGTTCGGGCGGTGGCTGGAGATGACGGGCACGCTGTTCTGGGGCGCGACGTACGTGTTCGCGCGCTCCACGGCGCAGGCGACGCTGCTCGAGGACTTCCGGCGGGTGAAGCCCACGGTCTTCATCTCGGTGCCCAAGAAGTGGATGGAGCTCCAGGACGCGGCGGTCTGGGAGGCGGCGTCGGACGATCCCGACGACATCGCCGCCCACCTGCGCGGGATCACCGGGGGCCGCCTGCGCTACGGGCTCTCCGCGGCGGGCTACCTCGATCCCGGCGTGTTCCGCGCCTTCCACCGGGCCGGCACGGAGCTCTGCTCCGGCTACGGCATGACGGAGGCGACGGGCGGGATCACCATGACGCCGCCCGGCGAGTACGCCGACGACTCCATCGGCCTGCCGCTCCCCGGGATCGAGTGCCGCCGCGCCGACGACGGCGAGCTCCTCGTCCGCGGCCCGTACGTGTCGCCCGGCTACTACGATCCCGGCCCCGAGGATCACGGCGCCGACGCGGAGGGCTGGTTCCACACCGGCGACCTCGTCTCCATCGACCCGGCCGGCCACTACCGGATCACCGGCCGCAAGAAGGAGATCTACAAGAACCGCCAGGGCCAGACGATCGCGCCGCAGCGGGTGGAGAACCTGTTCCGGGACTTCGAGGCGGTCGCCCAGGCGTTCCTGGTCGGCGATCACCGCGAGTACAACACGCTCCTCGTGTGGCCGAACCACGCCTCGTCGGCGGTCCAGGATCGCTCGCCCGAGGAGCTGCGCGAGCTCCTGTCGTCGCTCGTCGCGAGCGCGAACCGCTTCCTCGCGCCGTTCGAGCGCGTCGTGACGTTCCAGGTCCTCCCCCGTGCGCTCGACCTCGAGCACGGCGAGCTCACGCACAAGCACACCTTCAAGCGCGAGGTCGTCGAGAAGTCCTGGAAGGACCTCATCGACAAGATGTACGAGCAGAAGCACCTCGCGCTCGCGCTCGACGGCAGCTTCCTGCGCATCCCGAACTGGGTCCTGCGCGAGATCGGCGTGCTGCAGCACGAGGTCTCCCTCGACGGCGACCTGCTGCGCGCGCGGGACCGCGCGCTGCGCGTCGGCCCCGCGCCCGAGGCGCCCGGCGCCACGCTCATCGGCGATCTCGCCTACACCTCCGAGGGCACCGTCATCGACCTCGGCGCGCTCCTCGCCCGCCCCGCCCTGTGGCTCGGCAACGAGGCGCTGCGGCGCTTCCTGGGGGACGAGGCCTTCGTGTCGCTCGTGTCCCGGCGCCGCAAGGGGACCTCCGATCTCCGCCTCGACGCGCGCGTGTGGCCGGCCCCCGAGCCGGAGCGGCTGAAGCCCATGCTCGACGTGGTGGACCGGGCAGAGGTGAGCTTCTGGTCGATCCACGTGGCCGGCGAGCTGCTCCGCGCGGAGCGCCCCGAGGCCCGCCGCGCCATCAGCCACCTGCACATCGGGCTCGCCGTCTCGGAGAGCGAGCACGCCGGGCTCTGCCGCGCGCTCCTCCGGCGCGCCGCGGACGCGCCGGACGAGGACGTCCGCCGGCGCGCGTTCCGAGTGCTCCTCCCGAACGAGGAGCCCGCGGAGACGCTCGGCACGCTCCGCCTCTTCCTCGACCGGATGGGCGCGCTGGCGCTCCGCGACGAGGACCTCGCCGACCTCGGCGAGCGCGGCCTCACCGACGCCCAGGTCCAGGCGCTCCTCGCGCACCTCTCCTCGGACAAGGTGCGCTTCGAGCTCGCGGATCCCTCCGACCGGCGCCAGCTCGTCGGGACGATGCGGCTCCTCACCGCGACGGCGATCGCCCACCCGCAGTACTTCGCCAAGGTCCGCATCCCCCTCGCGCGCCTCACCCTCCACGAGGACGCGGAGATCTCGGCGCGCGCGGGCGAGGAGCTCGATCGCCTGCGGCGCGGCTTCTCGAACTGGGTCGGCCCGAACCTCCGGCTCGCCATCGATCCGCAGACGGGCTCCGAGTACGGCTGGAAGGACGTGCTCGTCTTCGACGAGGGCGTCCCGGCGGAGGGGCGGACCCACCTCCTGCAGGCGCTCGCGGACGCGACCATCGTCCGCGCGTCCGTGTTCGTCCTCGGCAAGGGGGTGCTCATCTCCCTCGCGGACATCCCGCCCGGCGGCGCGGCCGTGTCGCTCCTCGGCCGCCAGCACGGGAAGAGCGTCTACCGGCTCTCGATCCACACCCGCGCGAAGGAGATCTTCGACGTCGCCATCAACGTCGCGGAGGACATGAACTTCTACGAGCTGAAGCAGGAGGTCTCGTGGCTCCTCGCCGCGGGCGCCCCGCCGCCGCTCGTCGAGCAGTTCGCCGGCTACTTCGCGGAGTGGGGCATCTTCACCGAGGAGTTCATCCCCGGCGCCGACGTGGAGCGCCAGGCCGCGCGGCTCCTGCGCCAGGGCGAGGCGGCGCGCCTCAAGCTGCTCTGGCCGTTCCTCGTGTGGACCGCGCTCGAGCTGCACGTGCGGTTCTGGGGCCGGACCGGCCGGCGGCTCGCCCTGCGCGAGCCCTCCCCCGCCGCGTTCATCGTGCCCTCGCACGACTACCAGACCGGCGCGCGGCTCGTGTCCATCTCGGATCGCTCGGCGTGCAGGACCTTCGACGAGCTCATCGAGCGGTTCGAGCGCTCGTTCATCCAGCGCATCGAGGCGCAGCGGCCGGACCTCCAGGGCCAGATCGACGACCGGGTCCTGCTCTCCGCGGTGGTCGAGGCGCTCGGCTACGAGCGCGGGGTCGCGCTCCTCGAGGACGCGGCGCAGAAGTCACGGCGCGCCGTCGCCATCGAGACCTTCCTCGAGCGGCTCCGCGAGAACGGCTTCACCCCGCAGCGCGTCTTCTTCGCGGCGCGCCGCTACCGGCGCTGGCTCGCCGCGACGCCGGGGGCGACGGTGGAGGCGAAGGGCAAGATGCTCGGCGAGCTGTGGGGCACCTACCGCCTCTCCGAGGTCGAGGCCTCCTGGCCGGACACCCGCCTGCGCTTCTTCCGCAAGACGGTGTTCGAGGACGCCCGGCCGGAGCTCTGCGCGGCGCTCGATCGCCTGATGCACCGCGCCCGCGGGCTGCCCGCCGACGGGCTCGACCTCGAGGAGCAGGTGGCCGCGGTGCGCTCCGCCGTGCGCCCGACGGCCGAGGAGGATTACTTCCTCGCCCGGATGACCTACCGCTACCTCGCACCCACCGACGAAGTGGCGCTCATCTCGATGCCGTCCGGCGGCCACTACGTCACCGAGGTGGTCGTCGCGCTCACCGACGAGGAGGGCAACCGCTTCGCGGTCCGCGGGCCGATCTCGCCGCGCGAGGTGGCCCGCCTCCTCCACATGTTCCACGAGGCGAACCTGCAGGTGACGTTCACCACCGAGCACGAGTTCCTCGTGGCCCTCGACGCGAAGGACACGCCCATCGCCGGCCTCTTCTACCGGCAGGTGAGCGCGGACCGGATCCACATGGAGAAGATCGTCGTCGCGCGGCGGCACCGCGGCAAGGGCGTGTCGGACGGCCTCATGCGCGAGTTCGTCCGGCGGCTCCGCGCGCGGGGCGTGAAGCGGCTCGAGACGGGCTACTTCCAGCCCGAGTACCTCCGCCGCTACGGCTTCCGCACCGACCCGACCTCCGGCGGGCTCGTGTGCGACCTCGACCACGAGGGGATCCGCTTCTAGGGCGACCACCATGGCCAAGACCACCTGGAAGCTCATCGACACGACCCTCCGCGAGGGCGAGCAGTTCGCGAAGGCCGCGTTCCGCACCGAGGACAAGCTCGAGATCGCGCGCGCCCTCGACACCTTCGGCGTGGAGTACATCGAGGTCACGACCCCGGCCGCCTCGCCCCAGTCGCAGCGCGACCTCGCGCAGATCGTGAAGCTCGGCCTCGCCGCCAAGATCATCACCCACACGCGCTGCATCCTCGACGACGTGATGGCAGCGATGGACACCGGCGTCCGGGGCGTGGGCCTGTTCTTCGCGACGAGCCGCATCCTGCGCGAGGCCTCGCACGCGAAGTCGCTCCAGCAGATCATCGACGCGATGGGCCCGCCCATCGAGGCGGCGCTCTCCGCCGGGCTGGAGGTCCGCTTCTCCGCGGAGGACGCCTTCCGCTCGGACGTCCAGGACCTCCTGGCGGTGTACCGCGCCGCCGAGAAGCTCGGCGTCCACCGGGTCGGCATCGCGGACACGGTGGGCATCGCCACGCCGCGCCAGGTCTACGCGCTCGTGCGCGAGGTCCGGAGCACGGTGAGGTGCGACATCGGCTACCACGGCCACAACGACACCGGCTGCGCGATCGCCAACTCCTACGAGGCGATCTCGGCCGGGGCGACGCACGTGGACGTGTCCGTGCTCGGCATCGGCGAGCGGAACGGCATCACGCCGCTCGGCGGTCTCGTCGCGCGCATGTTCTCGCTCGAGCCGCAGGTCGTCGCCGAGCGCTACCGGGTCGGCCAGCTCCGGGAGCTGGAGCGGCTCGTGGCCCGGGTCACGGGGATCGAGATCCCCTTCAACAACTTCGTCACCGGCGAGACCGCCTACTCGCACAAGGCGGGCATGCACCTCAAGGCCCAGATGACGAACCCGGGCGCCTACGAGATCATCCCGCCGGAGGCGTTCGGCCTCACCCGCCGCCTCATCGTGGGGAGCCGCCTCACCGGCCGCCACGCCATCGCCTACCGCGCCCGCGAGATGGGCATCACCTTCGGCGAGTCCGAGCTGAAGGCGATCACGCGTCGGATCAAGGAGCTCGCCGACGCGGGCGAGCTCTCCGAGGCGCAGATCGACGAGGTGCTCCGCGACTGGGTGACCGCTTGAACGACAGGTGATTCGCGGTCACCTTCGGTGACGCGAATCACGCTGTCGTTCAGCGGATGTTCGAACGGGGGCTGCGCCCCCGCCCCGCCGACGGCCGAGCCGTCGTCGGGGCCCCACCCCTGCTCGCCGGGTCCCTTGCGCCACCGCGCGCGGCTACGCCGCTATCGCGGGTGGCGCCCCGGCGGGCTCGCTACGCTCGCCTGGTCGCGACTCGCGATCGGCCCGTGCCCGGCACGCAGCCACGACGGCGTAACCTGCGCGCGCCGGCCGGCGCGTGCGCTACACTGCGCGCCCCGTGCTCACGAGCCGCCTCCTCATCCTCGCCGCCGCGGTGCTCTGGTCCACGGCCGGCGCCGCCATCAAGACGAGCGGCCTCGACGGCTGGCAGCTCTCCGGCGGCCGCTCGCTCGTCGCCGGCCTCTTCCTCCTCGCCGCCGTGCGCGAGGCGCGGCGGCGCCCCACCCTGCGCGTCCTCCTCGTCTCCGTCGCCTACGCCTTCACGGTGGTGCTGTTCGTCGTCGCGACGAAGCTCACCACCGCCGCGAACGCGATCTTCATCCAGGACGCGGCGCCGCTCTTCGTGCTCTTCCTGTCACCGCTGCTCCTGCGCGAGCTCCCCACCCGAGGCGAGCTCCTCGCGGTGCCGATCTACGCGCTCGGCCTCGGGATGTTCTTCCTCGACGAGCTCTCGGGCGGGCAGCTCGCGGGGAACCTCATCGCCGTCGGCTCGGGGATCGCGTTCGCCTTCTCGATCGTCGGGCTGCGGCTCCTCAGGGACGAGGGGCCCGCGGCCCTCGTCTACGGGAACTTCCTCGCCGCGCTCGTGGCGCTGCCGGTGGGGCTCGGCGGCCCCGCGCCGACGCCGCTCGACCTCGGCCTCGTCCTCTACCTCGGCATCTTCCAGCTCGGCCTCGCGTACCTCTGCTTCTCGCGCGGCCTCCTGCACACGCCCGCGGTCGAGGCGTCGCTGCTCATGCTGCTCGAGCCGGTGCTGAACCCGATCTGGACCTTCCTCGCCGCCGGCGAGCGCCCCGGCCCGTGGGCGATCGCGGGCGGCGCGGTGGTGCTCGCGGCGACCGCCTGGCGGACCGTCGCCCCCGTCGTGGCGGCGCGCGCCGCGGCCTGGGGATCGAGAGGCTGAGCGGACCTTGGCCGGGAGCGTGAACCGTGAGCGGCCCGGCGCGTCGGAAGCGTCGCCCGCGCGAGCGGTCCTCTACCCCCGCGCCCGCTCCCGCTGCGGGGCCCCGAGGAAGAACTCCTGCAGCTCGTCCCGGCGCGTCATCGTGTCGACGTACCCGAGGTCCATCACGCGCTTCAGGTAGATCGGCTCGAACGCGAGATACGAGAGCAGGTCCTCGCCCGCGTGACCCGTCGCGCCGATCCCCTTCAGCAGATACCGCAGCATCGCCGGGAACCGATCGTACTCGTCGGCCGCGAGCTTGCCGAGGTCCTGCGACGGGCGGAGGACGAGGGCCGGCACCGGCCTGAGGTCGACGTCCTGGTGGTTCAGCTTCTCGCGCGGGATGAGCGCGAGGGTCTTGTTGATCCGCTGCAGGCGCTCGAGGTCGGAGTCGAGCGAGTCGAGGAACACCGCGTTCAGCAGCACGCCGGCGATCTCGGAGAGCGGGAGCTGCTCGTCCCTGTCCTTCGCCTGGCGCTTCAAGGTCTCCCCGGGCGGCCGCAGGTACCGCACGCTGATGGCGAGGATCCGCTCGGCCCCGAGGTGGATGGCCGGGCTCATCGGGTGGCTCATCCGCACGCAGCCGTCCCCGTAGTACGTGCCCTCGACGCGGATGGGCGGGAAGAACACCGGGATCGCCGCCGAGGCCATCACGTGGTCCAGGGTGAGGCGGGCGCGGATCCCGAGCCGCGTCGAGCGGAGCCACGGCTTGATATCCGCCGCGCCCTCGAAGAACGTGACGCCGGCGCCGGTGTGGTAGTTCGTCGCGGAGACCGCGAAGGCGCGCAGCCGCCCGGTGCGGAGGTGCCGGCGCATCCGGCCCATCGGCACCTGGCTCTCGAGCAGCCGGCGGAGCGGGGCGGGATCGAGCAGGTAGTTGATGCCGGACTTGCCGATGAGGCCGCCCGCGGACAGATCGCGGAGCCAGCGGCTCCCGATGCTCGCGAGCCGCAGGGTGCCCGTCCGGTAGACGCGGTCGGGCGTGAGGGATTCCCAGGTCGCGCGCAGGCGGTGGGTCGCACGGGCGAAGTCCTCGGCCCCCGTGGAGATGACGAAGGAGTTGATGGCCCCCGCGCTGATCCCCGCGATGATGTCGAACGGCAGCGGGCCCGGGCCGAGCACGTCGGAGAGGGCGCGAAGCGCCCCGACCTGATACGCGGCGCGGGCGCCTCCGCCCGTCAGCACGAGGCCCGTGTGGCCCACGGACCAAAGGTAGCGCCGCCTACGCAGCGCGGCATCCTGTCTGCGTGGGATGCCGCGTCACGTCGGCCCGGTGCGGCGTCCCGATCCGGGCCTGGGATGTCAGCGGAGGGCCTTCAGCGCCGCTTTCACGTCGGGGACGGCGAGGTAGAGGTTCATGCTCCGGGCGCTGCCGGCGGCCCCGACGTAGGCGTACTGCACGTTGATTCCCGCCGCGCCCAGGCGGTCCGCCACCTTCCCGACCGAGTCGGGCCGGTCGGGGACCGTGACCTCGACCACCTCGTCCTCCGTGCTCTCCCAGCCGTGCGCCGTGAGGATCCGCCTCGCGGCCGCCGGCCTGTCGACCACGAGGCGGACGAAGCCGCGTCCGTCCATCGAGGCCGCCATGAACGCCCGGATCGTGACGCCCTTCTCGCCGAGAGCGTCGGCGAGCTTGCCGAGGGTTCCGGGCCGGTCCTCCACCCACGCCGAGATCTGCTTCGCCCTGGGCATGCGCGCCTCCTGGCCGCCGCGAGCTTGCGCGGTGAACGGAGCACACATAATCCGGCGCGCCCGGACGTCCAGCGTCCGAGCGTGCAGCCCCCGTCGGCCCGCCGCTCGCTCGCGGCGTGCGCCGCTCACCCGGTGGTACCGAGCCGCTCCGCGAACGGGAACAGGCCGAAGGCCCCGCCGGTGTGCAGGAACACGACGCGTGACGCCGGGAGCCCACCGGGCTCGGAGGCGCGGCGCGCGACGCCGAGCATGGCCTTGGCGGTGTAGACCGGGTCGAGGAGGACGCCGTCCACCCGCGCAGCGCGGCGGATGACCTGAAGCCCCTCGTCGGTCGCCTGCGCGTATCCCGGCCCGATGAAGCCGTCGTCCACGGCGATCTCGTCCTCGGGGACGCCCGGCAGCTCCGGCCAGCGCCGCCGGGCGTCGGCGCAGAGCCCGGCGATGGCGGCGCGGAAGTAGGCGGCGTCGTTGCAGACCGCGAACCCGAGCGGCCGCGCCTCGCGCCAGCCCGCGACGCGGACGCCGAGCTCCAGCCCCGCGCCCGTTCCGCCCGAGCCCGCCGCGTAGGCGATCGTCACGGGCCCCGTGCGCCAGGCCTCGGGGAGCTGCGCGCGGAGCTCCGCCACGGCGGCCACGTAGCCGAGGCTGCCGAGCGCGCTCGAGCCGCCCTCGGGGATGACATAGGGTCGCCGGCCGGCGGCGCGGAGCTCGGCGGCCACCGCCTCCATCACCTCCGCGCGCCGCCGGTACTCGTCGTGCGAGACCCAGCGGAGCTCGGCTCCGGCCAGCCGGTCGAGGAGCGCGTTCGCCTCGAGCGCCGGCGGCCGCGACGGATCGGGGACGCGGAGCAGGAGCACCGCGGCGAGCCCGCGCCTCGCAGCGGCGAACGCCGTCGCCCGGCAGTGGTTCGACTGGACGCCGCCGCAGGTCACGAGCGTGTCGGCCCGGGCCGCCTCGGCCTCCGCGATCAGGAACTCGAGCTTCCGCGCCTTGTTGCCCGAGAGCTCGAGCCCCGTGAGGTCGTCGCGCTTGTAGAGGAGGTCGAGGCCGAGCTCCGCGCCGAGGCGCGGCGAGCGCTCGAGCGGCGTCGGGAGGCGCGCCAGGACCACGCGCGGCGCGAGGTGCACGGTGGGTGGGGTCGGCGGGGTCATGGCGGGCGAGCCTAGCACCGCGTCCCGATCCGCGGTCACGCCTGGCCCGGGGACGCGCCCGCCCGGCCGCCTGCACCGCGAGCGCCATGCAGGGGGGCGCGCGCGCGAGCGATCCGGCGTCCGCCCGTGGACGCGCCGACCCGTCCACGACCTTGCCGCCCCGGCCCAAAGCCGTTCCACGCGCGCGCAACGGCGTTGCCGCGCGCGCACGCCAGTCTGGCCGGTTCGGCGTGGCCCGCGGCTCGCAACTCGCTCGAGCGGCACTCGTGCGCCCTCCGGTCAGCCGGCGCGGGCGCGGGGAGAACGGATGACGAGACGGGGGTGGGTGGGGCTCGGCGCGGTCCTCTGCGTCCTGGCCGTGGCGTGCGGCGGCTCGGGCTCGAGCGACAAGGCGCCGTCGGGCGGGACCGGCGACGACGGCGGCGGGGGCGGCGGGACCACGCCGACGCCCCCGCCCGTGACCCCACCTCCGCCGGAGCAGCCGCCCGGCTTCCAGTTCGGGACGCAGGGTCCGTGGCCCGTCGCGAACGCGATCTACGGCGCGAAGGACGGGATCGAGGAGACGCCCGTGGTCGCGATGACCACCGACGAGGCGCAGAACCGCTGGGTGGCCACGCCGCGCGCGCTCTACCTGCTGCGCCCGGGCGAGACGACCTTCCGCCGCTTCGACGAGGTGGACGGCCTGCACCTCGGCGCGATCACCGGACGGACGCCGGGCCCGGTCGGCTGGGCGAAGTACTGCGACAAGGCGCCGATCCCCGACGACCGCCCGTGCAACGGCGACCTCGTGTGGGGCGGCGCGGCGTCGGAGGGGATCAAGGCCATCGTGGGCGGCGGCAAGAACGAGGTATTCATCGGCTACGACGGCGACCAGACGCGCGGCGCGGACGGCGAGCCGATCCCGTGCCTGGACGCGGACGATCCCGTCGGCTGGAAGGGCTTCGACTACTGCGACCCGCTCCGCCACAGCGGGAAGGTGGACTGGGTGCGCCTCGCGGAGGACGGCACGCTGCAGGTGGTGCGGTTCGACCTCCTGTCGAACCGCTACGGCGCGAAGTACTGGCACGACCGGACGATCAGCCGGCTCGCGTACGATCACTTCGTCCACCCGGGCACGCTCTACACCGGCGCGAACCACGGCGTGTCGATCCTCTTCCCGGCGAAGTACCGGGAGCCGGCGCCCGGCGAGTGGTTCGACATCGCGTACTCCGAGTACATGGGCGACCACCAGCACGCGCGCGTCTGCTACCACGAGGTCTGCGGCCCCGACGGCGAGAGCGCGAGCATGCGCGTCGGCGAGTGGCTCGGGCTCGCCATCGACGCGGAGGGGCGCCTCTGGCACGCCGGCAAGTGGACGGCGGGCCGGATCACCTGGGTCGACGACGCGTACGAGTGGCACCATCGCTACGGCGCCGCCTTCGACGCCGCGTTCGGCGACCCGTGGATGGACGGGGCGCGGACGAGCCCGCCGGTGTTCGACGTGACGGAGTCGGGCGACCCGGTGTACCTGACGGCCGTGTCGGCGTGCCCCGACGGGCGGGTCTGGTTCTCGAGCCGTGGGCCGACCACCGGCAACGCGGCGGCCCGCAAGGACGCGGTCGCGGTGTGGGACGGGAAGCGCTTCGCCTATCTCACCGCGTCCCAGGTCGGCCTCGGCGAGGCCGGGGTCCGGGATCTGGCGTGCCTCCCGGACGGACGGCTCGCGATCGCGGGCTACACGACCGGCCTCTCCGTCTACGACCCGGCCACCGGGACCTCCAGGCCCATCCGCGCCGCCTCGGGGCTCATCCCCAGCGACCGCGTGAGCGCGCTCGAGGTGGACCGCATGGTCGTACCGCCCGCGCTCCACGTGGCGACGGCGTCGGGCGCCGCGGTGCTCCGGACGCTCCCGTAGCCGCGCCGGCCGGTGCGTGCGGGCGGCACCTACCCGCCCGCACCGGTCGCCGAGTGGCCCACCCGCGGGAATCCGCGGTAGAACGGCGCAAACGCTCTCGAGCGGAGGCTCGTCCGTGCGCCTTTCCATGCGGCTCAAGATCGCGGGGCTGGTCGGCGTCGCGACGGGGGTCACCGCGATCCTCGACACCGTCGTCTTCCACGTCCTGCACGAGGAAGCCTCCGCGGCCGTCCTCGCGCGCGGGCTCGGCCTGGCCATCGCCATCTCCCTCACCGCCGCGGCGATCTCCTACCAGGTCGCGCGGCGCCTGACCCGGCCGCTCGAGCGGCTGCGCGACACGGCGGCGGCCATCGCGGCCGGCGACCTGGCCAGGCAGATCGACGTCGACGCGACCGCCGAGACCGCGGACCTCGCCGCGAGCTTCGGCGCGATGATCGAGGGGCTCCAGGCCACCATCGCCGAGCTGCGCGAGGCGGCGCTGACCCTGGACGGCCGCTCGAGCGACATCCTCGGCTCCGTCACCCGCCAGGCGGCCATGGCCGCGCAGCAGGCGGCCGCCATCAACGAGACCTCGACCACCGCGTCCGAGATCGCCCAGACCTCCAAGCAGGCGACGCAGCACGCCGACTCGGTCATCGAGATGACGCGTCGCTCCGACGATCTCTCGCAGGAGGGGCTCCAGACCGTCGAGGAGGCGGTGAAGGCGAGCGCGAGCCTCGGCGAGCAGGTCAACCGGATCGCCTCCAGCATGAGCGGGCTGAGCGAGCGCACGCTGCAGGTCGGCGAGATCATCTCCTCGGTGAAGGACCTCGCGGAGCAGTCGAACCTGCTGGCGCTGAACGCGTCCATCGAGGCGTCGAAGGCGGGCGAGCACGGGCGCGGGTTCGCGGTCGTCGCCATGGAGATGCGCAACCTCGCCGAGCAGTCGCGCCAGGCCGCCGTGCAGATCCGCGCGATCCTCCAGGAGATCCAGCGGAGCGCCCGCGACGCGGCCTCGGCGACCGACGAGGGCGCGAAGCGCGCGTCCGCGGCCATGGGGCTCGCGCGGAGCGCCGGCGAGGCCATCGAGGGGCTCGCGATGGTGATCCGCGAGTCGGCCGTCGCCGCCCGGCAGATCGCCAACAACACCCGGCAGCAGACCATCGGGGTGGACCAGATGGTCGCCGCGATCTCCGAGCTCTCGCAGGCGATCAACGAGAGCGCCGAGGGCACGCGGACGATCGAGCAGGGCACCGCCGCGCTGTCCGAGATCTCGAAGCAGCTCGCCTCGGCGGTGCAGCGCTACAGGGTCTAGGCTCCCCGAACCGCGGGCGCCCGCTCACCGCTCCGCGCGGCGCCGCGCGCCCGCGCGCCGCGCGGCCTCCGCCAGCACCTCGTACGGCTGGCAGCCCACGATCCGCGCCACCGGCCGCGCACCGGGCCCGGCGGAGAAGTCGAACGTCGGGACGCCGCCGACCCCGGCCTCCCGGGCGGCGCGCCGCGCCGCGTCCACGCACGCGAGCGCCCCCGGCTCGTCCGCCGCCGCGAGCGCGGCGGCCGGATCGAGCCCCACCGCGCGCGCGACGTCCGCGAGCTCCTCGTCGCGGTCGAGGTCCCGGCCCTCGCGCCAGTACGCGTCGAAGGCGGCGGCCCGGAAGGCCTCGAGCTTCCCGGCCTCGCGCGCGTACTGCGCCGCGGCGAGAGCGCGGCGGGTGCTCACGAGCCGGTCGGGCGCGCGCAGGTCGCGGAGGCCGAAGCCCGCGGCGAAGCTCTTCACGTACTCCAGCACGGCGGCGGGGTCCGCCAGATGGGCCACGAGCGGGAGGCCGCCACGCGGCGTGCCCGGGTGCAGCTCGTAGCCGACCCAGTCCACCTCGATGTCGTACTCCGCCTGCAGCCTGACCAGGCTGCTCCGCTCCGCGACGAAGCAGAACGGTCAGACGAAGTCGGAGAACAGCCGCACGATGGCGCCCATGGTACAGGGCTCTAACGAGGGCGGCCGCTCCGCTCCACTCCCGGCGCGGGTACGGGCGGCGCGGCGCGCGGCCCCGCGCCGTGATAGATCCGGCAGCCCGTGCCACGCCCTCTCCAGCGCTGTCCGCGCTGCCGCTTCCCGCCCGAGTTCTGCCTCTGCCCCGCCATCCCGAGGCTCGCGGCGCCGTTCCGCCTCGTCGTGGTCCGGCACGCCAGCGAGCGCGAGCGGATGTCCAACACGGCGCGCTGGGCGGCCCTCGCGCTCGACGGAGCGGAGATCCTGGAGCACGCCCTCCCCGGCGTCCCGCTCGACGAGACGCTGCTCCGCGCCCCGGGCGCGGTCGCGCTCTTCCCCTCGCCGCGCCCGGAGGACGCGGCCGCGCCGGCCACGCCGCCGCCGATCCTGGTCGTCCCGGACGGCACCTGGACACAGGCTCGCCGGATGATGCAGCGCCTCCCCGCGCTCCAGCGGCTCCCGCGCCTGTCGCTCCCGGGGCCGCCTGCCGGGCTGCGACTCCGGCGGCCGCCGTGGCCGGACGGGATGTCGACGCTCGAGGCGATCGCCGGCGCGCTCGCGGCGTTCGGCGCGGGCGACGCGTCGGCGCGGCTCCTCGCGCTGCACGACGCGGGCGTCGAGCGCGTGCTCCGGCTCAAGGGGACGTGGGACGCCGACTCCGCCGCCGCGATCGCGCGTCGCCGCGCGACCGAGGTCTCCTAGAGGATCCCGATGCCCTTCGCCTACCAGCCCGGCCCGAGGGACGCCGCGACCCGCGCGCGCCGCGGCGCGTTCACGACGCCCCACGGCCGCGTCGAGACGCCGGCGTTCATGTCCGTCGGCACGCGCGCGAGCGTGACCGGCATGACGCCCGAGGAGCTCCACGCGCTCGGCGCCGAGATCATCCTCGGGAACACCTACCACCTGCTGCTCCGCCCCGGACCGGAGCTCGTCCGCGACATGGGCGGGCTCCACCGCTTCATGCGCTGGTCCGGGCCCATCCTCACCGACTCCGGCGGGTTCCAGATCTTCTCGCTCTCGCACGACCGCGTGATCTCCGAGGAGGGCGCCCGCTTCCGCAGCTACGTGGACTGCAGCGCGCAGCTCCTCTCGCCGGAGCGCTCGATCGAGGTCCAGACCGCCCTCGGCTCGGACGTGATGATGGTGCTCGACGTGTGCCTCCCGTCGACCGCGGAGCCCTCCGCGATCCGCGAGGCCATGGGCCGGACCCACCGCTGGGCGCTCCGCAGCCTCGCCGCCCGGACCAACCCGGAGCAGGCGCTCTTCGCCATCGTGCAGGGCGGGCTCGTCCCGGAGCTCCGCGCCGAGTCGGCGCGCTTCCTCACGCAGCACGCCTTCGACGGGTTCGCCATCGGGGGCCTCGCGGTGGGCGACACGCGCGCCGAGCGCTTCGACGTCGTGGGCCGGACCGCCGAGCTCCTCCCCGACGAGCGCCCGCGCTACCTCATGGGCGTCGGCACCCCGCCGGACATCCTCGAGGCCATCGGTCACGGCGTCGACATGTTCGACTGCGTGCTGCCGACCACGATGGCCTGGCAGGGCACCGCGTTCACCTCCACCGGGCGCGTGCGCCTCACCCGCGGGGAGCACCGCACGAGCCAGGCGCCGCTCGACGCCGCGTGCGGGTGCTCGACCTGCGGGGGCTACACGCGCGGCTACCTGCACCACCTCGTGAAGTGCCGGGAGCCGCTCGGGCCGCGGCTCCTCTCCGTCCACAACCTGCACCACTACCTCGACCTCATGCGCGAGGCGCGCGCCGCCATCGAGGCCGGGAGCTACGCCGCGTTCGCGAAGGCGAAGCTCGACGAGCTCGACCGGCACGAGCACGACGCCTCGCGGCGTCCTCCGGGGAGGAAGACGACCGTGAGCCCGACCCAGGCCGGAGACACGACGGGGGCCGCGGCCGCGGTCGAGGGCGCGACCGGGACCGCCGCCCCGCGCTTCGAGATCGTCACCACCTCCCTCGGCGCGGCCGCGGTCCGCGATGCCCGCGCGGGCGAGGTCATGCACCCCGTCATCGGTCCGGACGTGGAGTCCGAGCGGCTGTACGTGGCCCAGTCCCGGCTGCGCGAGCGGCTCGCCGCGCCCGGCCCCCGGCTCGTGCTGCTGGACGTGGGCCTCGGCGCGGCCTCCAACGCGCTCGCCGCGCTGCGCGCCGCCGAGACGCTCGCCGCCCCGGGCCGCGGCCTCGAGATCGTGAGCTTCGAGCAGGACCTCGGCGCGCTCGCGCTCGCGACCTCCGAGGACGGCGCCGCGCGGCTCGGGCTCGACCCGGACTCGCTCTCCGCCGCCCGCGCGCTCCTCTCGAGCGGCCGCCACGAGTCGCCGCGCGTCGTCTGGCGACTCGTCCAGGGCGACCTGCTCGCGACGCTCCCGCGCGAGGAGGTGCGCGCCGACGTCGTCTTCTGGGATCCCTTCTCGCCGAAGGCGAACCCGTCGCTCTGGACCTGGGCGGCCTTCACGGCCGCGCGCGCCCGCTGCGGCGACGCGGCCACGCTCTACACGTACAGCACCGCCACCGCGACCCGCGCCGCGCTCCTGCTCGCAGGCTTCCACGTGGGCCAGGGCGATCCCAGCGGCCCGAAGGAGCAGACCACCGCCGCCGCCACGGATCCGGCGCTCCTCGCGCGTCCGCTCGACGCGCGCTGGCTCGCGCGGCTCGAGCGCTCCAGCGCGCCGTTCCCCGACGACGCCCCGCCGGACGCCCTCGAGCGGATCCGCGCGCATCCGCAGTTCAGGTGAGGGCAGGCGCGATCACCCATGTCCCCGCCCCCCTCGCCCTACGCCCCGGCCCGCTGGCTGCGCGGCGGCCACGCGATGACGATCTTCGCGAGCCTCGCCCGCGTGTACCCGCGCCCGCGGGCCCGCCGCGAGCGGTGGGAGCTGCCGGACGGCGACTTCGTGGACGTCGATCGCTACGCCGCGAGCGGCGACGCGGCCCGGCCGGTGCTCGTCGTGTGCCACGGCCTCGAGGGCTCGTCCCGCGCGCCGTACGTCCGCGGCCTCGTCGCCGTCGCGCTCGCGCGCGGGCTCGACGCGCTGGCCTTGAACTTCCGCGGCTGCTCCGGGGAGCAGAACCGACTTCCGCGCTTCTACCACTCGGGCGACACGGGAGATCTGCACGAGGTCGTGGCCCGGCTCGCCGCGGAGCGGCCCGGGCGGCCCATCGTGCTCGCCGGGTTCTCGCTCGGCGGCAACGTCGTCGTGAAGTACGTCGGCGAGCGCGGCGACGGTCTCTTCCCGGAGGTCCGCGCCGCCGCCGGCATCTCGGTCCCCTTCGACCTCCTCCGCTCGGCGCGGGCGCTCGACGCCGCGGGGTTCTGGAACCGCGTCTACCGCGAGCGGTTCCTGCGCCGCCTGCGCGAGAAGGCGCTCGCGAAGGCGCGGCGGTTCCCGGAGGCGATCGACGCGGCGCGCGTGCGGGCGGCGGCCACGTTCGCCGAGTACGACGCGGCCCTCACCGCTCCGCTGCACGGGTTCGCGTCCGCGGAGGACTACTGGACGCGCTGCTCGTCCGCGCGCTTCCTCGCCGGGGTCCGCCGGCCGCTGCTCGCCATCGCGGCGATGGACGACCCCATCGTCCCGGGCGACGCGCTCCCCCTCGCGGAGGCCCGCGCGAACCCGCTCGTCACGCTCGAGGCCACGCCGGCCGGCGGACACGTCGCGTTCGTGTCGGGCTCGCCGTTCTGGCCGGACTTCTGGGCGGAGCGGCGCGCGATCGAGTTCCTCGCGGCGGCCGCGCTCGGCGCGTGAGGCGCGGCTACTCGCCGCCCTCGGCCTCGGTCCGGCCGCCGCTCTCGAGGCGGAGGCGGACGCGCTCCCAGCCGGTCGCGGCCGCCGCGACGAGGCCGCTCCGGACGCGCTGGAAGGCGACGTGCACCGCGAAGCTCCCGAGGAGCACCGACGCGGCGACGAGGAGCGCGCTCCCGAGCCCGAGCTGGGGCCCGATCCGGTTCGTGAGACCGGTGAAGGTCGACCAGCCGTAGACCACCGGGACGTGGATCGCGTAGACCCCGAGCGACGCGCGCCCGACCGGCGCGAGCCGCGCGGCCCACGCCGCCGGCACGGTGGAGAGGGCCGCGAGCACGAGCAACACGGCGCCGCTCCGGAACGTGAACAGGAGCGGGTGCCCCATCGGCATCTCGCCCACCCCGGTCCCGATGGTGCCCGCGACGAGCACCGCCCCCACGAGCGCCATCCCGGCGGCGCTGCGACCACCGCCCGTGCCGGCGAGGAGCCCGACGAGCGCGCCCACGAAGAAGTAGGCCGCCCAGGGGAACAGCGGGAAGGGCGAGGTCCCTCCCGCCGCCTGCCGGAGCGCGAGCGCCGGCAGCGACCGCGGCAGCTCGGCGACGCCCGGCACGACCGGCGCCGGCGCGAGCATGCCGAGCGCGATGCAGAGGAGGCCGAGCGCGCCGATCGCCCACGCGTGCTCGCGACGCGACCACGGCAGCGCGAGGACGAGCGAGGCGGCGAGGAGCGCGAGGGCGATCGTGTGGAGCGCGTCGAACGACAGGAAGTGCGCCCACACGTCGAGCTCGCCCGCCGCGAGCCGCTCGACGCCCCAGCCCGGCCACCGGAGCGCGTAGCCGATGGCGAGCAGGAGGAGGACGCGGCCGATCCGGCCGCGCGGGATGTCGAGGCCACGCGCGCGCCCGCGCGAGATCGCGACGGTGACGGCCCAGCCCGAGACCATGAGGAACAGGGGCGCCGTGAACCCGCGCGCCTTCCAGTACAGCTCCACGCCCGTGGTGGCCCGCACGGCGGGCGCGAGCAGCGCGTCGAGGGTGTGGCCGAACACCATCGCCAGCACCCCGAGGGCGCGGGCGGCGTCCAGCGCCGCGATCCGGCCCCGGGGCGGCTGCGGCGCGCTCGTCGCGGGTACGGCACGCAGCGGTGGCGCGACGGCGGAGGGACGGCGCGACTCTGTCGGCTGATGGGTCGCCTGCAACGGAGCGGCTCGCGGAAACGGGCGGGCGCCGGGCCACTCGGCTCCGGCGCCTCGCGCGCGAAACCTATAACACGGACCCGTCCGCCGCGCTCCCCGTCCGGGCCGCCCAGAGGACGGCCCGGACGGTCGGTTCCTTCCCTACTTCAGCCCGCCCTTCACGTACTTCGCGACGGCCTGGATCTCGGCCTCCGTCATCTTGCCCTTGAACGCCGTCATCTTGCCCTTGCCGTTCTCGATCGTCTTCGCGATGTCGGCCTCGCTGGTCGTCAGCGTGGTGAGGTCCTTCGCGCCGAGCTTCTGGGCCATCGGCGTGTTGCCCTTGCCGTCCTTGCCGTGGCAGGCGGCGCAGCGCTTGGCGAAGATCTCGGCGGGGGCGACGCCCTCGGCGCGAGCGACGGCGGCGGCGGCGAGGACGACGAGGGCGACGGCGATGCGCTTCATGGTGCTTCCTCCCTTGTGCGTGGTTCAGTGCGCCGGGAACCCGGCGCCGCTCGGACCCGGCGCGGCCACCCGCTCCGGCGCCCGGAAGGTTCCGACGAGGATGGGCGCCGCGATCTTCACGAGCGCCGTGAAGACGAGGAACCCGACCCCGAACACGCCCGCCGCGATGGCCCATTCCGTCGCGGTCGGGGTGTACTCGTAAATTTCGCCCAGCGTGTCGGGCGTGAACCCCGGGATGATGAGGCCCATCCCCTTCTCGATGTAGACGCCCGCCCAGATGAGCAGGCAGCCGAGGTTCAGCGTGACGTAGTTCCTCCGGGTGCGCGGGATGAGGAACAGCACGAACGCGGCGACGCTGCAGGTGAGCGACAGCCACGCGTACGGCACCAGGGCCCGGTGACCGTCGAGGCCGCCCCAGAAGTACTGCGTGTACCGGAGGTGCTCGGTCGCCGAGTAGTACTCCTTGAACAGCTCGGCGCCGAGCAGGAACAGGTTCAGGAACATCGCGTAGCTCATGAGCTCCGCGATCTTCCAGATCGCCTCGTCCTTGATCGGGAACCGGTTCGTGCGGCGCAGGATCTGGAACAGGATGATCATGACCGCGGGGCCGGAGCAGAAGGCGGACGCGATGAAGCGCGGCGCGAGGATGGAGGCGTTCCAGTACGGGCGCGCGGCCATGCCGTTGTAGAGGAACGCGGTCACGGTGTGCGTCGAGATGGACACCGGGATCGAGAGCAAGACGAGCGGCAGGAAGATCCGCCTGTCGTAGTGCTCGCCGCGGTACGTCTTGAAGAGCAGGTAGAGGACGAGCGCGACGTTCAGGAGCAGGTACGTGTTGAGGACGAGCGCGTCCCAGGCGAGGAGCGAGCGCGGCCAGTTCGGCGTGCCGAGGAGCGGCATGACGTGGAGGAACCGGTCCGGCCGGCCCATGTCCACGAGGATGAACAGGAGGCACATGGTGAGCGCGCTGATGGCGAGCAGCTCGCCGAGCACCACCACCTCCTTGATCGGCTTCCACTGGTAGACGTAGGCCGGGACGACGAGCAGCACCGCCGCGGCCGCGACGCCCACGAGGAAGGTGAAGTTGCCGATGTAGAACGCCCACGAGACCTGATCGCGCATGTTCGTCGCGATGAGCCCCGTGCGCACCTGGTGGACGTAGGCGATCGCGCCGACCGCCACGAGCGCGAGGAGCGCCGCCACCCAGGCCTTGTACGCGCGCCCGCCGGTGACCAGGAGGCGCGCGCTCCCCTTCACGAACTCCGCCGCTCCGCTCATCGCCCGCCTCGCTAGGTCGCGTAGAAGTAGTAGAACTGCGGGTGCGTCGCGAGCTCCTCCTTGAAGACGAACACCCGCTTCGTCTCCATGACCCGGCGGATCTCGCTCTCCGGATCGAGGAGGTTGCCGAACTTGCGCGCGCCCACGGGGCAGACCTCGACGCAGGCCGGGTAGCGCCCCTCGCGCGTGCGCTGGATGCAGAAGGTGCACTTCTCGACCACGCCCTTCGGACGCGGGCGGTTGCCGAGGTAGTGCTGGTGCGGGTTCAGCTCGTCCGCGGGCAGGGTCGGCGTCGCCCAGTTGAAGTGGCGCGCGCCGTACGGGCAGGCCGACATGCAGCAGCGGCACCCGATGCACCAGTCGTAGTCGATGACGACGATGCCGTCCTTCTCCTTCCACGTCGCCTGCGTCGGGCACGCCTTCACGCAGGGCGGGTTCCGGCACTGCTGGCACTGAACGGGCATGTAGAACTTGCCCGGCCGCGGCACCGCGTCCGCCTCGTAGTAGTGGTTCGCGTGGGCGAGATCGACGCCGTGCTCCTTGTCCATCTCCATCACCCGGATCCACTGGATCTGCGGACTCTGCCGCGACGGGTTGTTCTCCGCCACGCACGCGTAGACGCAGCGGCGGCAGCCGACGCAGCGCGAGAGGTCGAGGCCGTAGCCGAACTCGACGCCGGGCCGCGGGCCGGTGGCGGACACCGTGGTCTTCTTGCCGAAGCGCTCGAGGTTCTTCCGCTCCACCTTCGCGAGCACGTGGCGGAGCTCGTCCGGCGAGAGCTCCTTGAAGTGGCCGCGCAGGAAGTCCTCCATCTCCACG
Organism: Anaeromyxobacter sp. SG66; assembly: GCF_022690805.1. NCBI lineage: Bacteria > Pseudomonadati > Myxococcota > Myxococcia > Myxococcales > Anaeromyxobacteraceae > Anaeromyxobacter > Anaeromyxobacter sp. SG66. The sequence goes on along the minus strand of NZ_JALCZC010000020.1, from coordinate 15,131 downwards.
CCGCAGGAGGAGAGCGCCGCGACGGCGGCGCCGGCGGCGGCGGTGCGCATGAAGGCGCGGCGCGACGGGTCGGCGGGCGCGTCCGCCACGACGGGCAGGCTCTTCCGCTCGGACATGGCTACCTCCCGCCCGCGGCGGTGGTGGAGGCCTTCGGCGCCACGGGGCGGCGCATCTCCTCGGGACGGAGCGGCCGCGGCTCGGGGCGCAGCATCTCCAGCGTGGGCGCGGTGGTCTTCTTCCCGTCCACCTCGATCTCCTTCACGCCCTTGAAGCCCGGCGTGTGCGGGTTGTGGCAGTTCACGCAGAGGAAATAGGTCTTCTGGCCGTCCCACTGGCCGACGCGCTTGCCGTGCACGCCCGCGCGCCAGTCGCGGTACTTGTCGCCGTGGCACTGGCCGCAGAGCCGGTACGACTCCGTGAACGGCACCGTCTCGCCGCTCGCGAGCTTCAGCACGTCCCGGTTCTGCGCGTCGTGGCAGTCGAGGCACCAGCGCGCGTTGGAATCGTGGTCGAACACCTTCTGGATGTCCTCGTGGAACGTGAGCTCGCGGCGGGTGCGATCGCCCGGATCGACGTGGCACCCGCTGCACGGGAAGATCCCCTCGGAGAACGGAGGCGGCTCCGCCTGGATCAGCGGAGGCGTCCTCGGCCCCTCCGCCGTCTCCCGCGCCTTCGCGCCGTTCGCCGGCTCGGGGCTGGGCTCGCTCTTCGTACTCTTCGTCGGTCCCGCCGGGCTCGCGGCAGGGTTACCGCCCGCGGCGTGCGCGGGCGGCGGTGACGCGAGCGCGGCGGCGACGATCGCCAGGATCGTCAGGGCATGGGTGTCGAGGCGCATGGAGTCTCCCGCTCTCGGGGGAACGTACTCCGCGACTTGATCTGTCGTTTGATCTAGGTCAATTCGATGCTCGCTCGCTTGGGGCGTGAGCGCCCACTGACGCCGCGTCTACGCACCCTTGCGCGGCAACCGGAGCGCCCGCTCCTCCTGCCGCCGCCATTGACCGTGCGCCGCCCCGGAGGCCGCGAGCCGCTCGAGGATGGCCCCGCTCGCGGCGTCGATGCGTCCTGGCGGCTCGCGCGCCCAGGGGGTGCCGGGCAAGGGCATGAACGCGTGCGCGTGCACGCGCGCTCCCTCGGCTGCGAGCCGGAACATGGCCTGACGCGTCGCGACGCGGTCCTCCTCGGTCTCGCCCGGCAGGCCGAAGATGAAGTCCACCGACGGCAGGAACCCGGCCTCCAGGGCGAGCCGGGCCGCGCGCGCCACGCTGCCCGCGTCGTGCCCGCGCTGCATCGCCGAGAGCAGCCGATCCGAGCCCGACTGGCCGCCGATGACGACCGTCCGGTTGTCGCAGTAGCGGCGCAGCAGCGCGAGCGCCTCGGCGGAGACGTGCTCGGGGCGGAGCTCCGACGGAAACGAGCCGACGAAGAGCCGCCGCGCTGGTCCGATCGCCTCGCGCGCGGTGGCGAGCAACGCCTCCAGCGCGGCGAGATCGCAGCCGCCGTCGTCCGAGCCCCACGAGAGCGCCGACGGCGTGAGCACGCGCAGGTCCCGAGCGTCGACGCGCGCGAGGGCGCGAGCCCAGCGGCGGATGGAGTCGAGCGAGCGGTGGCGGAAGCGGGCGCGGAAGAGGAACGGCGTGTGACAGAACCGGCACGCCCAGATGCAGCCGCGGGTGATCTCGAGCGGCCCGATCCGGCCGGCGCGCGGCGCGAAGGGCGGCACCTCGTCCAGATCCACGGGCGGTGCGCGGCCGCTCCTGCGCACGCCGCCGCCGTCGAGCCAGGCGAGCCCGGGCCCTCCGCGCGGATCCTCCCCCACCGCGACGCGCGCGAGCAGCGCGGGCAGGGTCTCCTCCCCTTCCCCGATGGCCACGAGGTCGAACCCCGCCGCGAGCGTGCCCGCAGGATCCGCGCTCGCGTGCGGCCCGCCCGCGACGTGCAGCACGCGTGGGTCGGGAACCGCGGCTCGCACGCGGGCGAGCTCCGCGGTCACCTCGTCGAAGCTCGCCGTGTAGAAGGACCAGGCGACCACCGGCCTGCGCCCTTCGTTCGACGCCGTCCGCGCGGCTTCGATCACGGCCTCGGGCGAGGTCGCGACGACGGCGGGGACGTCCGTGGTGGCGGGATTCGTCTCGACCGCGCCGAGGAGCACGTTGAGCGCGTGGCGGGCGGTCCTGCGGTAGTGGAGGACGAGAGTGGTCACCGCCCAGCGAGCGTGCTCCGGGTCGCGGTGGTGGGCAAGGGGCGGCCGGACGGGCTTGGTGGACGGAGTCGGTCTTGGTCAGGGTCGGGTCGGGGTCGAGGCCGAGGTCGGGTCGCGCTCGCGGCCCGTTCGCGCGGCTCGCTTCCGCTGCACCGCGACGACACGCATCGTGAACGACCCACCTCGCCGACGATCGCGAGCGCCGAGGTTCGGCGGCGGTTACGGAACGCTCCCATGCCGACCCGCTCCATCGACGTGCTGCGACCGCGCCGGCCACCGGCGTGGAGTCCCGCGGAGGGCCCGGCGGCGGCCCCCCAGCAGCGGCTTCCCCGCCCGTCGATCGTCCGGGCCGATGGGAGCACCGCGCGCGGCTCCGGCGCGCTGTGGGCTCCGAGCCAGGGCCCCTGCCGCCCGGAGACCGGGGGCGCGGGCGGCGAGCCCAGCGGCCACAACATCCCCATCCGGAAGGACTGCTGGGACTAGGACGATCGAGGCACGGTGGCGACCAGGTCGTCGCCGCGATCGCTGCGCGTCTCGATCGGCCTACCGCCACTCGCAGCGGAACTCGCAGCAGTCCGCCTTCCGCGCGCGGCAGCGCGTCTCCACCACGCTGACGCCGAGACCACCGCAGATCTCGATCGCGCGCTGGAGCCACCCGACGGTCGTCAGGCAGTCCTCGGCGACCACCTCTTCCTCGCCGCAGGTGCGGATCAGCGCCGCGCGCTCTCCGGTCGCCTCGTGGACGCGGTGTCCGGAGGAGTGCTGCGCCGCGTACATGCGAGGCACGTCCGCGAGGAACCGCTGGGGATCACCGTCGCGCACGAACGCTCGCTGGACCCCCGCCGCTCCCAGGTTCGTCGAGGCGCTGAACCGGCCCATGTCCAGGAACAGCCGCGTCCGGTCTCCGTTCGCGAGGATCGCCGCGGCGGTCATCTCCAGGCGGAGCAGGAGGTCCGCCGGATACCAGCCGCTCTGGAGGACGATCCCGCGGAGCGCCTCCTGATCCGCCTTCGAGAGGTGCCGCACCACGCGCCCCGACTTCTCCTCTCCCTGGGCCTCCAGGTACTTCAGGCGCGCGAGGAGAAGGGTCCCCTTCACCTTCCCCGTCGCTCGCGCGCCAGTCTGGGGCGATACGGCAGAAGCGCTGGGGCTGTCGGGCATGGATGTCGGCCTCCGCGGCGATCGACCGCACGCGCCACTTCGCCTTCCCCGCGCGCCGGTGTCAATCTCCTCCACTCTCGGTGCTTGCGCCTACACACACCCACGGCATACCCGGGCGGGATGAACGTGAGCCCATGCGTCGGGAGGTCCCCGGCTAGAACGTCCCCTGCGCGAGCAGGTCTCGCATCGCGACGGTGCCGACGAGCCTCCGCCGATCGTCGACCACCGGCAGCCGGTCGAGGTCGGTCTCCCCGAAGCGCTCCGCCACCTCCGCCAGGCTCATCGTGGTCGTGATCGGGACCACGTCCCGGTTCACCACGTCGGCCGCCACGATCATCCCCAGGTGGGCGTGATCGGAGATGGTGCCCTTCAGGGCGTCGAGCTGGATGACGCCGAGGAGCTCGTTGTCGACGGTGGTCACGTAGAGATCGTGCCCCGGAGGCAGGGAGAGGAGCTTCTTCAGCATCTGGTCGAACGGCAGCGTCGGCTCGACGCGCACGGCGTCGGGCACGACCAGCGCGGCCACGGGGGTGCGGCGGAGCCAGTCCGGGCGGGGCAGCTCGGGGAGCCGCACGCCGCGCCGGCGAAGCGGCGCGGTGTAGAGCGAGTCGGGCTCGATGGCCCGGCTCGTCGCGGCGGCGATCGCGGCCGAGAGCATGAGCGGGAGGATGACGCCGTAGTCGCCCGTCATCTCGAAGATGATGAGCACCGACGACACCGCCGCGTGCGTCGTGCCGGCGAGCACGCCCGCCATCCCGACGAGGGCGAGCGCGCCGGGAGGCGCGAGCCCCGGGAAGACGAGCGCGAGGAGCTCGCCCGCCGCGCCGCCGATGGCGGCCCCGTAGAAGAGCGACGGCGTGAAGAGTCCACCGGGGACGCCGGAGCCGGTGCACAGCGCGCTCGCCGCGAGCTTCAGCAAGGGGAAGATCAGCAGCGCCTTGAGCTGCACGGTGCCGAGCAGCATCGCGTGCACGCTGTCGAACCCGTTGCCGAGCACGGGCGCCCAGCGCACGGACATGAGCCCGACGACGAAGAGCCCGAACACCGGGAGGAGCGGCTTCATCCAGCGCGGGAACCGCTCGAACGTGACCTCCACCCACCCCATCACCCGGACGAAGATCACCGAGGCGAGGCCGAGGAAGGGCGCGAGGACGAGGCCGGGGACGAGCTCGCGCGGGTGGAGCAGCTCGTACTCCGGGATGATGTAAGTCATGTGCGCGCCGGGCAGGATGCGCGAGACCGCGGTCGCGACCACGCACGACACGACGATGGGCCCGAGCAGCTCGAGCGCGAACGAGCCGAGGAGCACCTCGAGCCCGAAGAGCGCGCCCCCGATCGGCGTGTCGTAGGCGGCCGCGATGCCCGACGCGGCGCCGCACGCGACGAGGACCCGCGTCTGCCGCTCGTCGAGCCTGAGCCGCGACGCGAGCCAGGATCCCGACGACGCCCCGGCCTGCACGAGCGCGCCCTCCCGGCCGAGGGACGCGCCCATGCCGACGGCGATGATCGAGAGCAGCCCCCGCGCCATGGTCGGCCCGAGCGCGAGCTGGCGATCGCGGTGCCAGATCGCCTCGATGATGCGCGCGGTGCCGTGGCCGCCCATCGGCCGCCGCCAGAACAGATAGACGACCGTGACGAGCGCGCCGGCGAGGGTGGGCACGAGGACGCGCTGGAGCGGCGGCGCCGCCTCGACCGCGGCGATGAACCGATCCGCGTCCGGCCAGGCGAGCCCCTGGACGAGTCGCAGGACGTAGAGCAGCGCGCCCGCGCCCAGCCCGGAGAGCAACCCCGTCGCGATGACGAGCACCCAGAAGCGCTGCGCGGCTCCGGGCAGGACGCGGAGGAAGTCGCGCAGCGACCGGAAGAACAGCGGCGGTGCGCCCCCCGCCGGCACTCGCGCGCCGAGGGGCGTTCCGCCCTGCGCGGCGCCCGTCCCGCGAACTGTTCCCGTCCCAGCCAAGCGTGCGCGCGCCGTCCGTGTCCCAAGCTCCGCACGATCCAGGCACGTCGGCAACGGCTGCGGTGGCGCACCGGCGTCGCACACGCCCCCGCCGGACCGCCACGCCGCTCGCCGCGAGGGCTCTACCGCCCGCCGGGATGGGGCGCAAGCTTCCGGGAGTGGATCCGGCGAAGGAGGTCGTCTCGGAGCCCGGCGCACGCACCGCGCGGGAGTTCACCCGCCGTGCCCACGCGCTCGCGAAGCTGCACGCCGTCCTCGCCGTGGGCGCCCTCGCCGGCGAGGTGCTCCTCCTGGTGCGCGGCAGGGTGCTCGTCACGCTCGCGCAGCGGTCGAACGTCGAGACCCTCACCCTCGCGTTCTTCGCCGTCTTCTTCGCCTACGTCGGCTTCCTCGGGGCGCGCGGCGTCCCGGGCGCGCTCCGCGTCCTGCGCTACGCCCTGCTCGCCAGGACGCGGGGCCGCGACCACGCAGAGCGCGCGAAGCACGAGGCGCTCGGCCCGCCCCGGGGCGAGAGCCCCCTCGCGGCGCTGAGCGTCCTCGTCGAGCGGGAGGACGCTCCCGGGCGCCCGTTCGAGCTGGCGGTGGAGGACGCGGCCGGCTCCATGGGGCGGCTCCACGTGGACGGCGCGCGGGTGCAGCACGCGCCGCACCGCCGCGACGGCTCGAACAACCTCATCGCCTACCTCGCGCACCAGGTGCAGGACGTGGCGGGCAGGCGCCAGGGGCGCGTGGTCGACGTGGTGGAGTGGGGCACGCTCGACGACGAGTCCACGCACCAGTTCCTCGCGCTCGCCGAGTTCGGGCGGAACCTCGGCGTCGCGCTCGGCAAGGAGGGGCTGTGGCCTCGCGTCACCCTCACCGCGGAGGACTGCGCCGAGCTCGAGCGCCGTCTCGCCGCGATCTGCCCTGCCCTTCGCGACGAGGGGTTCCTTCCGCACTGGGAGTACGAAGCGGAGCACAAGCTCCCCATCGTGCCCGAGCCGCTCGGGCTCGCGAGCCTCGGGCGGAGCGAGCGGCGTGCGGATCCGCTCCCGTCCCTCACCGCGCTCGCCCTGGTCGTCGCGACGGCGACGTCGATCCTCGCCGCCCTCATCCTCTATCCGCCCTGGGTCCCGGGGAAGTGACGTGAAGCGCGCGCTCGCCCTCGTCGTCGCCGCGGTCGCCGGAGCCCTCGCGGTCCGGGCGTGCGCCGGCCCGCGGCCGTCGGTCGCCGCGACCTGGCTGGAGCAGCGGTCGGACGGGTGGATCGCCGCCGCGCGGATCCGGAACGCCGGCGGCGACGGCGAGATCCAGGTCACGTTCCGGCTCCGCGATCGGGTGACCGGACGGACGATCCCCGCCGAGGGCACGGCGCAGGTGCGCCGCGGCGAGGAGGTCGAGGTGCGCGCCGCCGTGCCCGCGCCGCCCGGCGACTGGTCGGTCGAGGCGGAGTCGGAGTACCCGCCGCAGTGACGCGACGGGGGCCGCTACGTCGGCGTGCCCGGCTCGGGCACCGTCGCAGGGGCGCCCCGCCGCCGGACCACCGCCACCATGACGAGCAGCACCGCGATGCCCGTGAACGTGAGCACCACGTCCATGGCGAGCGAGCCGTGCGAGCCGCGCAGGCTCGCCGGGAAGAGCGGCGCGCTCGCCGCCCAGCCGTCGAGCCAGGTGACGTAGCTGATGGCGAGGTTCGAGGCCGAGTTGAAGAGCGCGTACTTCGTGGTCGTCGCGGCCGTGTGGCCGATGAGCTCGAGCACCATGCCCGCCCAGGTCGCGAAGGCGATCCCGTTCGCGAACGAGTACGCGAGCGTGCCCCACGCGTACGTCGCCGGCGTGAGCGGCGCGAGCAGCATGGCGAGCGCGGAGAGCGCGGTGATCCCGCCGGCCACGGCATAGGCGAGCCGGCGGCTCATCCGATCCGCGAGGTAGCCGCCCACGAGCGAGCCCGCCGCGCTGGTGATGCCGCCGCCGAGCCCGTTGACGAGCTCCACCACGCGGGCCGACGCGCCGAAGTCGGGCGCCATGCCGGCGAAGAGGTTCGTGAGGGCGCCGCAGCCGACGGGGACGAGGCAGATGACGAGCCCGGTGAACCCCGCGCGGCTGCGCACCGTCCGGCCGAGGTCCTTCGTCATCTCCCACAGGTGCAGCCCGAGCGCGCGCGCCACGCTCCCCGCCCGCGCCACCGCCGCGTCCACCCGGCGGGGCTCGACGATCCGGAGCGCGAGCGAGGCGCTCGCGACGACGACGAGCGCGAGCACGATCCCCCCCGCCCGCGGCGAGACGTGCTCGGACACCCACAGCGCCAGGGCGCCGAGGAGGCCCGTACCGCCCACGTTCGAGGCCATCGAGAACCCGCCCGCCTTGCCCTTGTCCTCGAAGCGGGTGGTGATGGCCATGAGCGCGTTGTTGGCCGCGTGGCCGGTCGTCGCCGTCGCCTGCGCGAGCATGATGAGCGTCGTGTAGAGGCCGAGGTTCCGGAGCGGATCGGGGACGAGCGAGGCGGCCACGAGCAGCGCCGCGGTCGCCGTCGTCATGGCGAGGTACCAGGCGCGCTTCAGCGACCCGATGTCGAGCACCGGGATCCAGAGGATCTTGAACGCGTGCGGGGCGAACACCGCCGCGCTGATCGCGCCGACCCGGTCGAGCGGCACCCCGCCCTGCCGCAGCCAGAACGGCATCGCGATCATCGCGTAGCCGACCGCCGCGCCGAACGGGAGGTCCAGGAACAGGAACAGCCAGGGGGGCGTCGGGCGGGCGGGCGGAGCCGCGGGCGTCGAGGTCACGCGGGGGAGTCTAAACGGCCGACCCTGATTCGCGAACAGGCGAGCGAAGCGAACCCGCCGGGGCGACGCCGCGGAGGCGGCGAAGCCGCTCGCGGCAGCGCACGGGCCCCGGCGAGCGGGGCGGGGGACGCAGTCCCCCGTTCGAACGTTTATCGCGCCTCGAGCCAGGCGCCGACCGCGGCCTGGGTCCGCTCGCGCAGCGCCACGTCCTGGCGGAGCCGCTCGAGCGTCTGGGCGATGGCCTGGCGCGCCTCGCCGAGCGGATGGGCCGCGAGGAACGCCTCCGCCTCCTCGAGCTCGCCGCGCTCGACGAGCGCGCCCATGGCCTCGACGACGCGCCGGAGCAGCATCGGCGCTCCCTTCACCCGTCCGTGCAGCTCCTCCCAGTCCGCCCGCAGCCTGTCCCAGAACGGGCGCCGCGCGGTGCGGTTCGCGAGGAGCGCCGCGACGAACGAGGCGACGTCCTGCAGCGGGACCTCGTCCGTGAAGACGAGGTCCACTCCCCGCGCCGCGAGCGCAGGCTCCTCGAAGGACGCGAGCGCGAGGAGCCAGCGGCGCCGGAAGGCGGGGTCGGTCTCCTTGGCGAAGAGCCCGCGGAACGCCTCGAAGCGCGCGAGGTCGCCGCCGCGCGCCGCCATCGCCACGGCGGCGTCGTGCAGGTTCGGCTCGAGCGCCCCGCGGTCGCCGCCGATCCAGCGGTCGAGCCGCGCCGCCGCCTCGTGGGTCACGCCCGCGCTCCGGGCCACGAGCCCGAGGGCGCGCACCGCGGCGGCGCGCCGGAGGCGCACCTCGTCACCCTCGCTCGGCGCCGCGCCCCAGCCGCACGCGGCGAGGCGCGGCCCGAACAGCGTCACGACGAGCGCCGCGAAGCGGAGCCGGTCGCCGTCGCCGAGGAGGCGGTACTCGATGGCGGACAGGCGCGCGACGAGCTCGTCGAGGACCGCGTGATCCTCCTCGCCGCCGAAGCGCGTCACGAGATCGAGGAACGCCCCGATCTCCCGCTCGCCGCTCCGCACGAGCGCCCACTCGTCGGAGACGAGCTGGATGCGCTCCGCGGGCGCGAGCCCGGCGAGGTTCTGCCCCAGGGCCTCGAGCCCCGCGGCGTCGTAGGCGACCCGGTAGAACCCCGTCGCGCCGGCGTTGGCGCAGACGAAGGCGGGCGCGTCGGCCCCCGCGAGCTCCACCTCCGCGCGCCGCTCGCGCAGGAGGACGCGCTGCTCCGTCACCCGATCGCCGTCGCCGTGGCGGAGGACGAGCGGCACCGGCCAGACCGTGTCTTCCCCACCCGCGGCGCTCCCCTCCGAGAAGAACCGCCGCTGCTCGAGCGTGAGCACGCGCCCCTCGCGGCGGACGTGCACGAGCGGGAACCCGGGCTGGCCGATCCAGGCGTTCGCGAGCTCGACCACCGGCTCGCGCGAGGCCTCGGCGAGCGCGCCCCACAGGTCGTCGGCGACGGCGTTCCCCTTCGCGTGGCGGCGCATGTAGAGCCGGATCCCGTCCCGGAACCGCTCCGCGCCGAGGTAGCCCTCGATCATGCGGAGCACCGCCCCGCCCTTCTCGTAGGTGATGAGGTCGAACGCCTCGCCTGCCGCGTTCACGTCGCGGATCTCGGCGTGGATGGGGTGCGTGGAGCGCAGGGCGTCGAGGTGCATCGCCGCCGCCTTGCCCTGGTCGAACTCGAGCCAGACGCGCCAGGCGGGGTTCCACTGATCCACGACCTTGAACGCCATCCAGGTGGCGAACGCCTCGTTGAGCCAGAGGTCGTCCCACCACGTCATGGTGACATAGTTGCCGAACCACTGGTGCGCGAGCTCGTGGGTGACCACCTCGGCCACCCGCTTCTTCTGGGCGAGCGACGCGGTCCCCGGATCGAGGAGGAGGGCGACCTCGCGGAAGGTGATGAGCCCCGCGTTCTCCATCGCCCCGGCCTCGAACTCGGGGAGCCCGACCTGATCGACCTTGCCGAACGCGTACGGCACGCCGAAGTAGTCCTCGAGGCGAGGCAGCACCTCGACGGCGACGGCCTGGCCGAAGCCGGTGAGCGGGAGCTTCTCGGGCGAGGCCCAGGTGCGGACCGGCACGCCGCGGACGTTCACGGATGGGAAGGACTGCACCCCGCCGACGACGAGCGCGACGAGGTAGGTCGGCAAGGGCGGGGTCTCGGCGAAGACCACCCGCCGGCGGCCCCCGGGGAGCACCTCCTCGCCCTCGGGTGCGCCGTTCGAGAGCACGACCGCGCCCGCGGGCGCCTCGATCGTGAGCCGCCACGTCGCCTTGAAGCCCGGCTCGTCGAACGAGGGGAACACGCGCCGGGCGTCCGCCGCCTCGAACTGCGTCGCGCAGAGGGCGGGGGCCGCGAGGTAGAGCCCGCGGAGCCCCGGGCTCATGCGCCCGGTCCAGGCGAGCTCGAGCGTGCCCGGCCCGCCCTGCACCGGCTCCGCGAAGCGCAGGACGACGGTCTCGCTCGCGGGCGCCGGCGTGACCGACGCGACGAGGACGCGGCCGCCGGCGTGGAGCGCGGCGCGTGTCACGTCGAGCTCGGCGGCGTGCAGGACGATCTCGTCCACCCCCCTCGAGGACGAGAGCTCGATCCGCTCGCTGCCCGAGAAGCGCTTTCCGTCGAGATCGACGGACAAAGTGGCCTCGTAGCGGAGCGGACGGAGATGGGGCGGGAGCCGGAAGGTGCGGTCGTCGGTGGGGTGTGGCATCGGTCGGTCCTCGAGCGCGCGCGCGGCGCACGCGCAAGGCGTAACCGATGACGGCCGCGTTCCCCACGACTTTCGGCAGGGCACGTGACGTGGCGCAGCTGGATACCCGCGCGGGCGCGCGCCGACCCGCCGGGGCCGGGACGGAGCCGGCTCTACGCGGACACGGCCCCGGAGCTCCGCCATCCTCGCGGCGCTAAACGACAGTTCGTGATTCGCGATCACCTTTGGTGACGCGAATCACGCTGTCGTTCAGCCATGTTCGAACGGGGGCTGCGCCCCCGCCCCGCCGAGCGAAGCTCGTCGGGGCCCCACCCCTGCCCGCCGGGTCCCGTGCGCCGCCGCGAGCGGCTTCGCCGCTTCCGCGGCGTCGCCCCGGCGGGCTCGCGTCGCTCGCCTGGTCCTCGAATCATGATCGGCCGTTTAGATGCCCGCCCCGTCCTTCGGGGCGGCCGGCGCGGCCAGCCCGTCGGCCTCGTCCGGCTCCCTGCGCGGCCCCGTCTCCACGCGCGCCTCGCGCGACTGCGCGGGCTCGAGGCGCGGCAGGCGGACGGCGAAGGTCGTCCCGGTGCCGGGAGAGGAGACCACACCCACGTCGCCCCCGTGCGCCTCCACGAGGCTCCGCACGATGAAGAGCCCCAGCCCGAGCCCGCCGCGCCTGCCGCGGCGCGCGCCGGAGCGGAACGGGTCGAAGATCGACGGGAGCAGCTCGCGCGGGATCGCGCCGGCGTTGCGGACGCGCAGCTCCACCGTGCGCGGGTCCCCGCCGTCCACCTCGACCCGCACCGGCCGATCCTCGCCGTGCTGCAGCGCGTTCGCGACGAGGTTCGACACCACGCGCCCGAGCCGGTCGACGTCCCACTCGCCGGAGTCGTCGCCGCGCACCTCGACGACCGTCCGCTCCGGGTGCTCGCCCTCGAGCTCGCCCACGATGCGCCGGGCGATCTCCCCGAGCCGCGCGGCTCGCCGCTCCAGGCGGATCCCGCCGCTGACGCGCAGGCGGGTGAAGTCGAGCAGCTCCTCGATCATCCGCGCCATCCGGCGCCCGGAGAACAGGATCCGCTGGGCGGTCCTCACGGTGGGCTCGCTCTCGGCGCGGCGCTGGATGAGCTCGGCCGAGGTGAGGATGGAGGAGAGCGGGTTCCGCAGGTCGTGCGCGAGGATCCCGGCGAAGGTCTCGTTCATGCGCAGCTGCTCGCGGAGCTGCGCCACGAGCCCGTCTCGCTCCTCGAGCCGGGCGGCGAGCTCGCGCCGCTGCCGCGCGAGCTGCAGGAAGACGTCCACCTTGGAGCGGACGACGTGCGGATCGAGCGGCTTGTGCAGGAAGTCCACCGCCCCGGCCTCGTACCCCTGGAACACGCGCCCCGGCTCCCGGGCCGCCGCGGTCACGAAGATGACCGGCACCCCGCGCGCGTGCCGCGTGCCGCGCATCAGCTCGGCGAGCTCGAAGCCGTCCATCTCGGGCATGTGCACGTCGAGCACCGCGAGCGCGTACTCGTGGCGCAGGACGAGCTCGAGCGCGTCCTCGCCGGAGCGGGCGCAGTGGATCTCGAGCCCGTCCCTCGCGAGCAGCGCCTGGAGCGCGACGAGGTTCTCCTCTCGATCGTCGACGAGGAGGATCTTCTCCGGGCCGCTCACCGCCTCACCCCCGTCCGTCCCAGGGCGGCGAGGTGGACGCGGAGCTCCGCGGGCGAGAGCACGAGCTCTGGGTCCGCGGCGCGGAGGGCCGCCTCGGGCATGAGCGGCGACGACGCCGTCGCCGGGTCCTGGACGATCGCCAGCCCGCCGGCGCGACGCACGGCGGCGAGGCCCGCGGCGCCGTCGCTGCTCGCGCCGGAGAGCACCACCGCGACGACGCCGTCCGCGAAGGCGTCGGCCGCCGACTCGAGGAGCGGATCGATGGCCGGCCGGGAGTGATGCACGGGAGCGTCGACGGACAGCGCGAGCGTACCGTCCCCCTCGAGGAGCAGATGATAGTCGGGCGGCGCGAGGTACACCGTACCCGGGCACGCGCGCGCCTTGTCCTCCGCCTCGACGACCGGGAGCGCGCTCCGGGTGCCGAGGACCTCCGCCAGGAGGCTCGGCTGCCCCGCGGGCAGGTGGACGACGACGACCACGGGCAGCGGGTAACCCGGCGGCAGCGCGGGGAGGATCTCGAGGAGCGTCTCGATCGCCCCGGCGGATCCGCCGATGACCACGATGCGCGGCTCGGCCACGTTCACGCCCTCCGGTAGATCCGCTCTCCCCGATCGAAGTCGGTGAAGCGCCCGGCCTGGGCGGAGAAGCGGACGGTCTCGCGCGCGCCGAGGCCGAGGAACCCCATGGGGCAGAGCGCGTCGGCGAAGAGGCGCAGCGCCCGGTCCTGCAGCCCGCGGTCGAAGTAGATGAGCACGTTCCGGCACGAGACCATCTGCACCTCGGCGAAGACCTCGTCGGTCGCGAGGCTGTGGTCGGCGAACACGACGCGCGCGCGGAGCGAGCGGTCGAACGCGGCGCCGCCGTAGCCGGTCACGTAGTGATCGGACAGCGAGCCCTTCCCGCCCGCGCGCTGGTAGTTCTCGCTGAACGCGGGCATGCGCTCGAGCGCGAACACGCCCGCCTCCGCCTGCGCGAGCGCCGGCGGGTGGATGTCCGTGGCGTAGATGATCGTCCGCTCGAGGAGCCCCTCCTCCCGCAACAGGATCGCGTACGAGTAGACCTCCTCCCCGGTCGCGCAGCCCGCGATCCAGAGCTTCACCGACGGATACGTGGCGAGGACCGGCACCACCCGCTCCCGCACCGCCCGGAAGTACGAGGGGTCGCGGAAGAGATCGCTCACCTGGATCGTGAGGTCCTCGAGGAGCTGCGGGAAAACGGTGGGCTCGTGGAGCACGCGCTCCTGCAGGGCGGACAGCGTCCGGCAGCCGAGGCGGTGGGCGGCGCGCACGAGGCGGCGCTTCATCGAGGCCCGGCCGTAGCGGCGGAAGTCGTACTGGTACTTCTCGAAGATCGCCTCGAGGAGGAGCTGGATCTCCAGATCGACGTCTTGCGAGGCCAAAGGTCTCCTAGCGCGGCATCCAGACCCGCATGAGCGAGAGGAGCTTCTCGAGGTCGATGGGCTTCGAGACGTAGTCGTTCGCCCCGGCGTCGAGGCAGCGCTGGCGATCGTCCGCCATCGCGCGGGCGGTGAGCGCGATGATGGGCAGCTTCGCGAGCCGCGGATCGGCGCGGATGCGCCGCATCGCCTCGTATCCGTCCATCTCCGGCATCATGATGTCCATCAGCACGAGGTCCGTGCGGGGAGTGCGCGCGAGCACCTCCAGCGCCTCGCGCCCGTTCCGCGCGATGTCCACCGTCGCGCCGCGCGCCTCGAGGAGCGCCGCGAGCGCGAACACGTTGCGGACGTCGTCCTCCACCACCAGCACCCGGCGGCCCTCGAAGGCGGCCTCGCGGCTGCGCGCCACCTGGAGCATGCGGCGCCGCTCCGGCGGGAGCTCGGACTCGACCTGGTGGAGGAACAGCGTGACCTCGTCGAGGAGCCGCTCGGGTGAGCGCGCCCCCTTCACGATGATGGACCGCGAGTAGCGCCGCAGCCGCTGCTCCTCGTCCGGCTCGAGCGAGCGGCCGGTGTAGACGATGACGGGCGGGAACGGCGTCCGCTCGCTCGCGGCCATCCGCTCGAGGAGGTCGAAGCCCGAGCCGTCCGGGAGCGCGAGGTCCATCACCACGCAGTCGAAGGTCTGGCTCCCGAGCTTCGAGAGCGCGTCCACCACGGTCGAGGCGCCGACGGTCTCGACGTCGCGCCCCGAGAGCAGCCGGGACAGGCTCTCCTGCTGGACGGGGTCGTCCTCCACCAGGAGGATGCGCCGCACCCCGGCGCGGAGACGCTGCTCGAGGGTCTCGAACGCCCCGAGGAGCTCCTCGCGCTTCACCGGCTTCAGGACGTACCCGACCGCGCCCATCTCCAGCGCGGCGTGGGTGTAGTCCTCGACCGACATCACGTGGACCGGGACGTGGCGGGTGCGCGGGTCGCGCTTCAGCTGATCGAGCACGGCGAGCCCGGAGAGGTCCGGCAGCCCCACGTCGAGCACGATCGCCTCGGGGGGCTCCGCGAACGCCCGCTCGAGCCCCGCGGCCGCCGTCGTGGCGAGCTCGCAGGCGAAGCTGCGCTCCCGCGCGAGCCCGCAGAGCACCTCGGCGAAGGCCGGGTCGTCCTCGATCACCAGCACACGGCGCGCGCCGGTGAGCTTCGCAGGCGCCGCCTCCGGGGAGGCGTCGGGCGGCGCCTTCGCGAGGGCGGCGGGCGCGGTCGCGCGCAGGGCCGGCGGCGGCCGGCTCGCGGCCGGCGCGGGCTCGGCGGG